>NZ_JAEQCT010000158.1:0-10445 GCF_020738205.1 Microcoleus sp. PH2017_24_DOB_U_A | reverse complement strand
TCTCAAAAAGGTGAGGTATGACTGACAGGTTATATAACCACTGAAACCAAGAGGGCCCAAGCCCAACAACGTCCGCGAATCTTTCTGAGAACCGCTATATCAATTGACTTTTGATATATTGAAACTCCCGAATATGAGCTTTTTTAAGGCAATTGATAACTGCTCGATCGCACAATCAATTCACCTTGACTGGGGTTGCGGCTGAAGATAAAAGCTCCTTCTTTAGTTTCACCGCTTGACAAAAAATCAATTTGCTGATCTCCAGATTCCAAGACTTCGCCCTTGACGCGCAGTTCCGCTACAACTTGCACTGATTCTGCCGTTTCGCCGCCCGTGTTAGTAACTTTAAACGGTACGTAAAATTGCCCTTTGGTGGCGCGAATTGGCTCGTTGCGAGTCACAGAAATCACAGGAGGTTCCTGTTTTTTAGTTACCCAGTTGTAAAGTACGAGTCCGGTGATGGTAGACAGGATCGAACAGGCGATCGCAAATGTTACCCATTCAGCAAAAGTTCTTTTTTCCGGTTGTTCCATTTTACTTTCGGCATTACTGTCACTCATACCGCCAACCTCCCCGCCGCGCCGCCAACAGTCGCCGGCAATCCCAATACTAACGTATAGCCCAACCAAACAGACCAAGGGTCGTCAAAGCTGAGTTTGTGGAAGAAAAACAACATAAATGCAGAAGCCACCAGCGATACTAAATACGCCATCACAGTTTCGCTGAGGGGACGCTGAAAAATTCCTCGCTGCTGCTGGCGTTTTGCTTGAGAAGTAAAGTCGGCTGCGAATACAATACCGTAGGAAATTAGCAGCGAAGCGGCGATAATTGCTAATTGCCAAGGTGGCGAAATAGCTGCCGCTAGCATGGGAATTTCGTCAGTTGGGGCGATGTTGAAAGCAATTATCATCGCGCCAATTAAAGTAGCACCGATATCTGCTAAAGTGGGATTAATCATCGGTTCGCTGTCGCTATCTGAGCTTTGATAGCGATCGCCACTCAAGAAACCGCTTGCCAGGGCCACTCCCAAGGCAAAGGGCAAGCCTTCAAAAATGATTTTCCCCAAAGCTTGTTGCAGCGGAGTATCCGGCGTAATTTCCCGGAGCAAAAACAGGATAACAGCGGCGCAGACAATGCCAATCGCGATCGCTTCTACGGTATCGATTGCAGCATCCCGCCACCGGATGTCCTTAGTTTTGCGAAAGCCTTCAGTGCGAGTCAGCAAGAAAACGACGATAAAAGTAGTTATAATGGCGATCGACATTTGCGCTGGTTTAGTAGAGGAACCGATCCACCAAACCTCCATCGTATACAGCAGCGGAATCCCGAACAAAAATCCGCCAGATGCACCTCGAATGATATCGTTTAGTTCATTTGACCACTGATTTTTACGTCTTTTTGACTTGTTCATATTTGAGTGAAAACGCGCCTCTAAAAATTGGGAAATTAACTATTTTTTAAACATTCTCTATAATACAATATTTATGGTATTCTTTCTCTAACCCGGGACAGAGATTTTATATTATGTCATGTCCGATTACGCGCAATAAAAAAGGTTTGTAGTGAGGACTTTAGTCCTCGGAATGGATGCGGACTAAAGTCCTCACTACAAACCAATATAGCAGAATTTTCCTCTTCTGTATCAGTTGTTTCTTTCACCAGAACAATAACTCTGACTTCTTGGTTAGCTGCTAAGTATTTTAAGATGGTATCGGGAAATTCTATTTTCCCGCCCTCTGTGACTTTTGCTGGAAACTCGTAGGCTTTCGTGATTGTTATATCTGGTTTTTTACAACATTATGCAGTTTGTGATTTAGTTTCTATTTGCTTAACTTGATTCTGCAACCTTTCAACTTCATCAATTAACTGCAACACTGTAATTGCAATATCAGGTCTAACTTCAGGTTGGGCAGTATTGTCAATCTGTGACTGTGCCCACTTTTGCAGTTGCTTTAACTTTGTTAGTTTGCTAAAGACAGGATTTCCATCATGTTCAGCAATACTAGCAACTTCCTGACTAAATGCAACTAACCTAGCAAATAGTTCATCCTTCCACGAACCTGCAAAAATGCGCTGATTCACTGTATAATGTACCTGGTTAGGATCAGTGAATGTCACTTGAGGATTAGCTAAAAACTTATTATCTAAACCTTGTGATGAATCAAATGTTTCGCAAACACTATTTAATATTTGTGTGAATTGTTCCTGTTCTTCAACTGTCAGCAGACGCTCAAACAACACAGTATGAGTATGTGCAGTAATGCCATTATCTGTAGTTGTACGATTTGTAGAACGAATTTTTAAATCGTTCATGGTGTAATTGTTTTTCATTTATCCTGCTTCCTGGCAAGGTTGAAAGTCAGCTTTTTCATTTAAAAAATCAAAGGCATTAATTGAAAACCATATTTGCTGTGCGGAGAACATCACATTGGCAATTGGCTCAATTCTAGCTTCTC
The DNA here is from genome assembly GCF_020738205.1 of Microcoleus sp. PH2017_24_DOB_U_A. Classification (NCBI taxonomy): domain Bacteria; kingdom Bacillati; phylum Cyanobacteriota; class Cyanophyceae; order Oscillatoriales; family Microcoleaceae; genus Microcoleus; species Microcoleus sp. PH2017_24_DOB_U_A. The sequence continues at coordinate 7,989 of NZ_JAEQCT010000158.1, read as the reverse complement.
CTCTATCCAGCAGATAGTTTAATTCTACCACAGGCAAAGACATTTCAATAACTGTGCAGCCTAAATCGTCTAAACCTGGTGATAGGGCAGCAAAGAACCAGGCTACTTCTGGATCTAACGCAGCGTACCAACCTTGACCTAATTGTACAGGCTGAGTTTGCAAAACTAGCAAGCGATCGCCATTTAACCCGTTATTCAAAATATCCAATGCACTCTCAATATCTGTACCGTGATAGAGTGTTACGATTGCCATAACTATGACTTGAATAAGTGTGGTTATTCGCAATCGTCTCATAATGTTTGTTGCTAAACAACGATATTTTTTTTCTTTTGATCGTGTTTAGGCATGAGTGTTGAACAACAGCCTCATGATCTGTACTCCTTAAATTCTTCTAGAGGTTCGTCAAAATCATCGGACATCCAAACCATTCCTTTAGCACTCCCTGCTTGCCGATTGGGTTTAGCTTGTTTGGGAATTACTACCAATTTTACAACAGGCTGATTATCTTTACTAATGGCAACTTCTTCACCTCTCATCGCCGCTTCGATTAATTCCAGAAGTTTTTCTTTAGCCTCAACAATGTCTACTTGATACATAACTTGTGCCTCCTTAATATCAATTTACAACATCACCATTCTAACTCAATTCGATAAATCCTCTTCCTCCAAATCAACAGATTGTACTTCCATATCATCCGACTGCAACTGAGCAGGAGTAGCCGGAATCGCTGCAATAATTGCATCTATCACTCTAGCCACCGGAATAATTTCCATCCCCAAATCTGGCACGGATTGATTCTTAGGAATAATCGCCCTTTTGAAACCCAATTTCGCCGCTTCCCTTAGCCGTAACTCTAATTGCGACACCGGCCGCACTTGTCCTCCCAAACCGACTTCTCCGAGCAAAACTGTGCGCGCATCAATTACCCGATCGCGAAAACTGGCCACAACTGCGATCGCCACCCCCAAATCCGCCGCCGGTTCCTCCACCTTCAACCCGCCTACCGACGCCACAATCACATCCAATTTAGACAAAGGAATCCCCACCCTTTTCTCCAAAACAGCCAAAATTTGCTGCAATCTACTACTATCCACACCAGTAGTAGAACGGCGTGGCGCACCAAAACTTGCAGGGCTGACTAACGCCTGAATCTCCACTAAAATCGGTCGAGTTCCCTCGCAAGCAACCGTCGTCGAAGTACCCGGAGAAAATTCATCTTTATTGCCTAAAAACAACTCCGACGGATTATCTACTTCTCGCAAACCATTGGCTACCATTTCAAAAACACCGATTTCGTGAGTCGCGCCAAAACGGTTTTTCATCGATCGCAAAAGGCGATGAGAAGCAAAGCGATCGCCCTCAAAATACAGTACAGTATCTACCAAATGCTCCAAAACCCTCGGCCCCGCCAAAGATCCATCCTTAGTAACGTGACCAACCAAGAATAAAGTAATATTTTCCCTTTTTGCAACCTGCATCAAAGCAGACGTACATTCCCGTACCTGAGCTACCGAACCCGGAGCCGATGTTAAATTAGCAAAATAAATAGTTTGGATGCTATCAATCACCGCCACATTCGGTTTCAGCGCTTCCAACTCCCGCAAAACAACTTCTAAATCCGTCTCTGGAAGCAAGTAGAAATTCTCCGCTGAATTGTCCTGGGAATCCGTTTTAGCCTCCCCATTGCTATCAGATATATTTCCGCCATTGCTTGACAAATTAACCGGATTAGCCACGCCCAAACGCTGCGATCGCAATTTTACTTGCTGACCAGACTCCTCCGCACTAACATAGAGTATTCTATCCTTGCGCGCCAACATATTCGCCATCTGTAATAGCAGCGTCGATTTCCCGATTCCCGGTTCCCCGCCAATCAACACCAGCGAACCCGGAACAATCCCACCTCCCAAAACTCGATCGAGTTCCCCATAGCCAGAAGGCCAGCGAGACTGAGTTTGGTCGGAAATCTGCGATAATCTAAAAGATACCTTTGGTTGACCCTTCGACTTATCAGGAGGCGAACCGCCCACTGACTTAGTTGTCACCCCAGTCAAACCAGCCCGTGGCCCACCAGCAGTATGTGGTTCTAACTGCTCGTCAAAAGAATCCCACTTGTGACAGCTAGGACACCTGCCAAAATATTGTGGTGAATCATACCCACATTCCCGACAAATATATTGTATTCGAGGCTTAGGCATTGTTTACTATGATAAATAGTCACCCTAACATTTAGAAAAGTCTGAGTTAAAGCAATTATCAAGCTTTCAGACCGATCGCCATACACGATTCAATCTGTATATTCTATGATAGGGTACAAAAAATTAAGATTATCTGAAATGTAACTTAAGGAGTGCTCGGTAACTTGGAAAATCATAAAGAAAAAATTCTGGTAGTCGATGACGAAGCCAGTATCCGGCGCATTCTGGAGACTCGCCTTTCCATGATTGGCTACGATGTCGTCACCGCTGCTGACGGTGAAGAAGCTCTCGAAACATTTCGCAACACCGAACCCGACTTAGTAGTTTTGGACGTGATGATGCCGAAGCTCGACGGTTACGGCGTGTGTCAGGAGTTACGCAAAGAATCAGACGTACCCATCATCATGCTAACCGCTTTGGGAGACGTAGCCGATCGCATCACCGGTTTAGAATTGGGCGCCGACGATTACGTCGTCAAACCTTTCTCTCCCAAAGAGCTCGAAGCCCGCATCCGTTCGGTACTGCGCCGGGTTGACAAAAACGGCGCTTCAGGCATTCCCAGTTCTGGAGTCATCCACGTAACTAATATTAGGATTGACACCAACAAGCGCCAAGTTTATAAAGGCGACGAACGAATTCGGCTCACAGGCATGGAATTCAGCTTGTTAGAACTGCTTGTCAGCCGTTCTGGAGAGCCTTTTTCGCGATCGGAAATTTTGCAAGAAGTTTGGGGATACACGCCAGAACGCCACGTAGACACCCGCGTTGTGGACGTTCACATCTCCCGGCTGAGGGCAAAGTTGGAAGACGACCCCAGCAATCCTGAATTAATTCTCACCGCCCGCGGCACCGGCTATCTATTCCAGCGCATTGTCGAAATTGGCGAAGTCGGTTGACAGTTGACAGTTGGCAGTTGGCAGTTGACAGTTGGCAGTTGGCAGTTGGCAGTTGGCAATTGGCAGTTGGCAATTGGCAGTTGTTAAATTATCAACTACTCCTTATAAAACTTAAGCATAGGTATCCAGAAACCGGGTTTTTCAACCAAAATACTGGTTAAAACCCTCAATCTCGGTTAAAAACCCGGTTTCTTGGTGAGCGAGTGCATCAAAGCCTAAATGACAACTATCAACCATCAACTGTCAACTATCAACTGTCAACTGTCAACTATCAACTGACCAATGACAAAATCTGATCCAAATAAAGTATTGCGGCAATTACCCTTAGTTGCGGGAGGGTTAGCAGGTACGCTGCTGGTGGTCAACCGCTTACTGACAGAGCAAATTACAGACTCTCAAACTCGATCGGACGTTTTGGGAGTAATTATCAGCGCCCTGCTGATTTTAACAGGTTTGCTGTGGCAACAGGTGCAAGCGCGATCGCCCGATTCGGTACAGCTTACCGGCTCTGAAGGCTTCGAGCTGGCGCCGGATTTGCCCGATGCCGTCAAGCTAGAATTAGCCTGGGCGTCGCGTTTGCTGTTGACAAATACGGCCACAAGGGCGATCGTCATTGTATATCAAGGAAAAGTCTTATTGAGGCGCGGCATCTTAGGCATCAATCCCGAAGTCAAGCCAGGGCCAATATTGCAGCGAGTGCTCGACAAAAACAAACCAGTTTATTTAGTAAAGCTCGATATTTATCCCGGCAAAATCGAATTCGACTATTTGCCAGAAAATACCCAAGGAGTGATCTGTCAGCCGATCGGCACTCAAGGCGTATTAATATTAGGTGCTAACGCGCCGCGCAGCTATACCAAGCAAGATGAAAATTGGGTTGAAGGCATTGCCGAAAAACTAGAAAATACCCTCAACCAATTTTAGATTTTAGATTTTAGATTTTAGTTGGTAGGGTTTTGGTGCCCGCAGCTTCGGCTAGAGACAGTCGTAGGGTGCGTCAGAATACGTTATTGTCTCAATCATGGAAAAGCTATTTTCTGACGCACATTCTATCACGAGATGGCGATGGGTGGAGTTGCAGGGGTAGGTCAAATTCAGTTGTTGCAACCATTTTTGACGCTGCTGGCTTCGGCTATTTTGCTTGGTGAGACTCTGGAGCAGATCGCCCTAATCACCGCTTGTTTAGTCGTAGCGAGCGTAGCTGTGGGTAAAAAAACAGCAATTAAGTAATGAGAATTAAATAACTTACAATTTAATGATTCTTGTGGGATGGGCAGGAGAACCCGTACAGAAAGGACGGGTTCTTCTGGCCTATCCCACTTTCAAGAGTGTAAATTATTTAATTTGCGTTCCTAAGCGGGCAGAAGATTTGTGAGGATCTCGACTATATCTAATGACAGATGTAAACCGTGGACTATTTCTATTGAATACTACTAATTAACTAAAACTTTAGGAAAATAGTAATGTTAGATATTGATGAAATGAGTTCAAAAGAAATACACGAACTCCTACACACAGTAGGATACGGTCATCTGGGCTGCATCCACGAAGGCAAGCCCTACGTGATACCCATGAATTATTATCTCGAAGCAGATGACATTTACCTGTTTACCACGATCGGCATGAAGACTCACGATCTTGATGCGAATCCCGAAATTTGTTTGCAGGTTGAAGAAATACGCGAGCCTCTTCATTGGCGCAGTGTTATTGTCAATGGTCGAGCTTTGCGCGTGACTGAGCAAGCAGATCTCGATCGAGTAATGCACCTCGTCAAAGAGCGCAATCCCATGCTATCACCTGCGATCAATCGCACTTGGATTGATAGTCAGGGACGTTCCGAGGCGATCGCAATTTACCGCGTCCACGAAACTGAAATCAGCGGGCGCACCACTGATGGAGTCAGCAGTAAGAAGCCATAGGAGCACTCTTGTCAACCGTGCAGCAAACTTATGAGGCAACTTGTTGACTTTTTATGGCATCTCATTCGCCTATTTGGACACTATCAACTCAGCAAGTCTACGAAACTCTTTCAACTTCCCAAAAGGGACTTTCAGAAGCAGAAACAGCAATCAGAATTAAGCATTACGGGTTTAATGAACTGCCCGAACCAGCGAAGCGATCGCTATTACTCCGCTTCACCGATCAGTTGACTCATTTCATGGCTCTCTTGCTCTGGGTTGCAGGTGGACTGGCTTTTGTCTCGGGTACACCAGAACTCGGCTGGGCAGTCTGGGCTGTGATCTGGATTAATGCCGGTTTCAGTTTTTGGCAAGAATTCCAGGCAGAACAAGCGTTAACAGCACTCAATAAAATGTTGCCCGCGCGAGCCAAAGTCTATCGAGATGGGACGCTAGGTGAGATTCCCGTCAGGGAGATGGTTCCGGGAGATGTCTTGCAATTGGAAGAGGGCGATCGCATCTCTGCTGATGCCAGACTGGTTTCGGCTCAGTCTTGTTATGTCGATGTCTCGGTGCTGACTGGAGAATCGCTGCCGGTTGCCCGATCGGCGGAACCTGTAGCCACTGAAAAGATGCGTGCCTCCGAATCAAGCAATCTGGTTTTTGCGGGTTCTACCGTTGCGGCAGGGCGTGGATTAGCGGTCGTGTACGCTACAGGAACTCAGACCGAGTTTGGTCAGGTTGCCCATCTCACTACAACGGTGAAACGAGAACCCAGCACCCTGGAAGTTCAAATCAACAGCGTGGTGCACGTCATCACGGCGATCGCCCTGGGCATGGGTGTTTTGGTGTTTCTGCTGACTAACCTGTTGGTGGGTATGGAACTCAAGGAAAGCTTCATTTTTGCGATCGGGATTATTGTGGCATTTATAAAAAAACATTCGGCAAGCGGAAAACTCAGAGGCTTCAGCCCGCTCGATGTAAGCGGCACGGGTGGTTTCAACCGCCGTGAATTTTTCTTAATTCTTAACACTTGAAAGCAGAGAAAGACGTTAAAATACAAACTAAGGAGGTGAACCAGATTGCTAACAAACTATGTTTATAAGTTGCGACCCAATCAAACACAATCATCAAAAATGTCGGATTGGATAGATATGCTGCGAAGCCAGTATAATTGGTGCTTGAATGACAGAATCTGTCAGTACAATCAGCAGTTTATCCAGGGTAACTACTGTGACATCAGAACAAAAAGCGAAGCTTCACCATTGACCTGCTTCGTAAGTAAAAGTGGCGCAACCGGAAATCCTTGGAAAGATTCTAAGTTTGACTTTGAAGGTAAGCGTCGAAATCCTCGTCGAAGTGCTGGTGACATTCAGATTACAGCATTACCTGAGTTAAAAATGGCTAGACCTTGGTATAGTAGAATAGACTCAACAGTTTTACAACAGAATGTTAAACGCTTAGACATTGCCTACAAAAACTTCTTTGAAGGTAGGGGTTTTCCTAAATTCAAGAACCGCAGTAATTTTACATCTTTTACTTATGCGATGGGGGTGAAAATTAAGGGCAATAAAATCTACTTACCTAAACTGGGATGGATGCGGTTTCACAACTCTCGCTCAATCCCAAGTGGTTTTACCATCAAGGCTTGCACAGTTAGGAAACGACAGAATGATTGGTATGTTTCCGTGAGAATAGAAGATAAGTCTGTACCTGAATACAGCCCCAAAGCTCTCGGTAACAATCCCAAAGTAATCGGTTGCGACTTAGGACTCACTAAACTGGTTCATCTTTCTGATGGCTACCAAATTGAGAACCCTAGATTTTCAACCAACAAAAAAGCTAAACGTACTCTGAAAATTAGACAGAGACGGGTTAGCCGCAAAACAAAAGGCAGTAAAAACCGCAAAAAAGCAGCTATCAAAGTTAGCAGATTTCATCAAAAAATTGGTGATAAACGCCAAGCGTATCAATGGAAAACTGCGAATAAGATTGTATCTAGAAGCATTGATGCAATCGCCTTAGAAGATTTGAATATCTCTGGGATGATGCGCCGATGCAAGGTAAAAAGTGATGAGAAAACTGGGAGGTTTCTGAAGAATGGGCAATCCAGGAAAAAGGGATTGAATCGTGCTATCTCCGATGCAGGCTGGGGCGATTTAGGATTAAAGATTGAGTATCTGGCTGCAAAGCAAGGAAAAATCGTAATTAAAGTTAATCCTAAGCACTCTAGCCAAGAATGCAGAAATTGCGGTCATATCGACCAGGAAAATAGAGATGAAGAAAAGTTTATCTGTGTGGAATGTGGATATCACGAACACGCCGATATTGGTGCTGCAAAAACTATCAGAGATCGAGCTTTGAGAATGGTACGTGGGCCAGGACGCGAAACCTGGTGTTGAACACCTAAACGCCCAAAAGATATCAGCACCCTCTATGAGCAAACGTGCTGAGTTTGGGAACCTGAGCAATCAGGATATTAAGACCGCAATGTCTTAAGAATCTCAGTCGCTTCAGCGCTGAGAGTGTCAACATCAAGCCACAACTATGACGCTGGCGGCGATCGTAGCCTGCCAAATTGGAAACGTTTTCGCCTGCCGCAGTGAGCGCACTTCAATTTTTCGCTTGGGCTTCTTTAGCAACCCTTTAATCTGGTTAGGAATTGCGGTTGAGTGCGTACTGATTCTATCTATTATCTATTTCCCACCTTTACAAAAAGTCTTTGCGACTGCACCGCTATCGACCTGGCAATGGTCGCTGCTAATCGTCTGCCCACCATTAATACTAATCGCTGATGAAATACGAAAGAAAATTGTTTACAGTTCAGCTAAAAAGATTGAGGTTCTTGTGAAGAAGCCAGTTTGAACTCACATTTTGCACCATTCTCAATTACTTGTTTAGGAACAGGCAAGATGCCTGTTTCACTAAAGAGTGAATTTCTTGTGGAACAGGCATCTTGCCTGTTGCTGACAATTAGGAACAGGCAAGATGCCTGT
>NZ_JAEQCT010000157.1:0-11978 GCF_020738205.1 Microcoleus sp. PH2017_24_DOB_U_A | reverse complement strand
AACAATGAAAATTATTTTTGATGAATATCTGCCAAAATGGAATTATCGTGCAGTGCCGACTATTTAACAGACGCTAAAGTTATTAAATTTTCATTCCTTAGTAAGTTTTCCCGCATCTAAATTGTTCTCAATTAAGCGGCAGACGGATTGTAAATGTACTGCCTTTGCCCAACTCGCTCTCAACTTGAATGCTGCCTTGATGAGCCACTACGATCGCACTCGCAATCGATAGCCCTAATCCTGCCCCTCCTGTGGCTCTAGATCGATCGCTCTGGACTCGATAGAAACGATCGAAAATTCGCGTTTGTTCGGCTGGAGCGATACCAACACCCGTATCTTGAACTTGAATTAGGGCTTCCTTGTCAGTGCGATCGAGGATGGCAAAGATTAGTCCTCCTGGGGGAGTGTAGTGAATGGCGTTGGTAATTAAGTTCGTTACCATACGGTAAAGTTGGACTTCATCCCCAAGAATCATAGTGGCTTGTGAGGCACGAATTTCTAACTTCAAATGTACATCAGCTATCATTGCCAAACCTGCAAGTTCCTCTACTAAATCGCCGATCAGATCGTTGAGAGAGCAAGGCTGCAATTGAGTCGAAATCTGTTGTTGTTCAATGCGACAAATGAACAGTAAATCTTTGACTAACCTGGAGAGACGGATGTTTTGTCGTTCGATAATATCCAGGTTTTGATTAACCTCTGGTAAGTCTTCAGCAAGACGAGTATCCTCAACTGTACTCTGGATCACAGCGAGAGGCGTTCGCAATTCATGAGCAGCATCGGAGGTGAATTGTTGCATCTGGCGATAGGACTGATAAATTGGTTGCATCGCTACTCCCGCTAACCACCAACTCGCTCCTCCCACTAACAGCATCGCAAAAGGTAAGCCTAAAAACAGGAACAGTCGCAAAGTGTTAAGATAAGCATCCCATTCTTTGAGCGATCGCCCAATTTGCAGATAACCCCAAGGCAAGCCGCCGTTTGTTCTCAGTAATAGAGAAATTTGATAAAAGCGATCGCCCTTAGAACAATTCAGAACCTGCCAAAACTCCTTTGGCGCAAAACGTTTTAATACATTTGGCTGCTCTCCACTCGTCGCCAAAACACGTCCAGATTCGTTTAAAAAGCGGAGATAATAGCCCTCCTGCTGAAACACTCTAGCAGTATGTCGCGCGCCGTCATTGCTTGAAAAATAACAGTTTTCATTCGATAAACACAAACCGGGCAAAATAGTTTTCAAGCTGGATGAAATCTGTCCCGGTTGTTGTAATTCAGGTTCGATACTGTCATGCAGCGTTCCGGCTAAGTCCTGTAGTTTTTGCTGGAGGATATATCGCTGGGTGTGAAACAAAACCTGATATGCTGCAACACCGCAGATACCTAACAACAGACCTATCACGATCGCATACCAACCTGCGAGTTGCCAGCGCGTGCGGTTAAATAGCTTGTTCGAGTGCATATTATAGCAGTTGACAGTTGACAGTTGACAGTTGACAGTTGACAGTTGACAGTTGACAGTTGACAGTTGACAGTTGACAGTTGACAGTTGACAGTTGACAGTTGACAGTTGACAGTTGATGGGAATCAAACCTTGTTAGAGTTGATGCCTCCATCATTCACAACTCAATATCTGGCTTTTTTCAATTCAGAAAAACTGAAAAATATCTTGGCTGAGATGGTATTTTCAGTGCAAAACCTCTGAGCGAAAGGTTGTTAGCAATCACCATTGTTATGGTGTTCTACTGATGTTTTTATGCTGATTGTTATATAATTCGGGTTTCCGAATAGCTGTTAAGTAAGTCCACCTAATTAAACATAAGATCTCGATGGCTAGAAAACTTGCTCTATAAGCATTCTTCCTTCTTCCTTCTTCCTTCTTCCTTCTTCCTTCTACTTAACTACCAATAGTGAACGGAAATATTGCCTCCCAGAGGTGAGGGGTGACGCCCTCGGTGAATTCGCCAACAGTTTCTTTCAACCGCTAGCGTCATAACTTGTTCAAGCGATAACCGAATCCATGAACCGTTTCAATCATGCCCTCACACCCATAATCTGCCAGCTTGCGGCGCAACAGACGAATTCTGGCAGCAACTACATTGCTCATCGGGTCAGCATCCACGTCCCACAAACGATTCAAAAGTCGATCGCGCGTGAGGATTTGATTCGGGTGCTGCATGAAATATTCCAGTAACCGAAACTCATTAGCCGTCAGAGGAATCACCGTTTGTTGTTCCCCATCATCGGTAGTGGAGATGGTTGATTTAGTATAATTAAGCCGCAATCGCCCCGCCTCAAGTTGGTCAGAATTAAAATGGGGCGACTGTTCCGGCGACAAACTCCGTCCCCGTCGCTGGAGTGCCCGCAACCGGGCTAACAACTCCGCTTTAACGAACGGTTTCATCAGATAGTCATCAGCCCCAGCATCTAGCCCAGCCACCATATCCTCCGTGCGATCTTTTGCCGTCAACATCAAAACTGGTAAAGGATTATTCTGCCGGCGCAAACGTTGGCACAGTTCGACGCCAGAAATTCCCGGTAGCAACCAGTCAAAAATGGCGATCGTGTACTCTGTCCATTGGTCTTCCAGATAGTTCCAAGCAGTTGTGCCATCCTGCACCCAATCCACCAGGTACTTTTCGCGGCTCAAGGTGCGTTGTACGATCGCACCTAAATCGGGTTCGTCTTCCGCCAGCAGAATTCTCATTTTATCGCTATCTCGTCCAATACTTTTTTACTAACAAACATATACGAATTCTCGAAATTTATCCAACATTTTGGATCGGAATGTTTTTACCGCAGAGGGCGCAGAGGACACAGAGAGAATAGGGAGATGAATACAGGACGATGCTACCGGATTTGATATCATATTGTTTCCGGTTGCATCGGTATTGTTTAAATAGTTAACTGAGTTAACAGTCAACTGTTAACTGTTAACTGTTAACTGTTATTAGCCTACTTCTTTCGTTGCTGTCTGCTCAATACCATAGTTTCTCAACTCGGTTGTTTCCATCATCCGTTTAGGGATCAGAAACTTGCCAAATCGAGCATACAATGCAGGTAGAACCAGTAGAGTGAGAGCGGTTGAGGTAAAGAGTCCGCCGAGGACGACGATCGCCAATGGTTGCAACAATTCCTTACCGGCGCCACCGCTTAAAACCAAGGGAATCATCCCCAATGCCGAGGTGAGTGCTGTCATCAGAATCGCCAGCAACCGTTCCATCGAACCTTCTACAATTACTTCCGAAAGTGGCATTCCTTCGGCAAGTTTGGTGTTGTAGTTGTCTACCAGCAGCAATCCATTGCGCGTCGCCACACCAAACAAGGTCACAAAGCCGACCATTGAAGGAACAGAGAGAACGCCACCCGTTAGCAGCACTGAGATGACACCGCCAACCAGTGCCAATGGTAAATTGACCATCACCATCAGCATCGCCGGAACGGATTTTACCGTGAAGTACATCAATACTGCGATCGCCACCACCGCTAATATTCCGAAAATTAGGAAGTTTTGAGCAGCCCGTTGTTCCGACTCATACTGTCCGCCGTACTGAATATAGTAGCCTTGGGGCAGTTGCACCGATTGCTTAACTTTGGCGCGAATATCATCAACAACCGAACCAACATCGCGTCCCTGTACGTTGGCTGAAACCACAATTAAACGAGAGACGTTTTCCCGATTAATCGTGTTCGGGCCCTTGCCAAAGTCAACCTTTGCCACTTCCGAAAGCGGGATGATTTGATTAGTTGGGGTATTAACTTGGAGGTTGCGAATCGTGTTGAGATTGCGACGGGCCGATTCGTTGACCCAAACCAGCACATCGACCAACTGTTGACCATCGGGCACTTGACCAACCACTCGTCCATTCAGGGCTGTTTCGGTGAAATCTGACAATTGGGCGATCGTCAATCCATAGCGGGCGGCTGCATCTCGGTTAAATTGAATTTGTACTTGACGGATCGGAATTTGGGGCTCAAGCTGAAGGTCTACCAATCCCTTCACGTCCTTCATTGTCGTTTCGATTTGTTCTCCAATGCGACGGAGTTCTTGTAAGTCGTTGCCAAATACTTTAATCGCGATCGCACTTCTCACCCCCGACAACACTTCATCCATCCGGTGACTGATAAATCCGCCGACATTGCCGGCAACTCCCGGAAACTGACCCAATACTTCCCGCAAAGCTTGAATCGCCGCAGGACGGTTTTTCATCGCCTCTTCACTTAGTTCCACGTCCAAGTGTGCCAAGTTCACCGATGCCGCATCTGGGTCGCCTGGAGCACGGCCCGATCGCAGTTGTACAGATTCAAACCTTGGGTCATCCTTCAGCGCAGTTTGAATCGCTAACCCGACGCGATTGGTTGCTTCCAATGAAGAACCGGGATAAAGGGCGATCGCATTCATAAGCGATCGTTCCTGGAACGTTGGCAGAAAATCTCGTCCTAATGTCGGCACAATCAGCATCGACGCTACCATTGATACTGTAGCCAATCCCAAAATCAAGGTAGAGCGACGCATCGCCCACTGTAGCAACGGATGGTAAACTCGCTTGGAAAACAGTGCTAGGAAGGGTTCTGTCGTCTGCATCCGTCTGTGGGGCAACAGAATGGCACACAGTGCAGGCGAAACAATCAGCGATTCCAGGCTGGAGATGACTACTACCACCAAGTAGGCAATGCCCATTGGGGTGAAGATGCGCCCTTCCACGCCAGAAAGTGTGAAAATCGGTGAAAAGACGATAATCCCAATTAACGTGGCTCCAATCAGCGACTCCCGCACCTCCTGAGAACCCTCAAAAATCACATCCATTGGTGGTTTGGGATTTGGCGAGAGGCGATTTTCCCGCAAGCGACGGTAGGTATTTTCGCAGTAGACGATCGCATCATCCACTGCTGTCCCGATCGCCACTACCAATCCGCCAAGGGTCATAGTGTTGAGTTCCAGCCCGATCCAGGAACACACCAAAAGTGAGAACAGTAGCGTCAGAAAGAAATCGAACAAACAGACGGAGAGAGTGCGCCAGTTCATCAGAAACGGAATCAGGATGGCTGCGACAATCAAACTGCCTTCGATCAAAGCCGATCGCACATTACCAACTGATGCGTCAATGTAGGCATCTTGCCGGAAAGTGACGTTTGCCTTCACATCCTTGGGTAAACCCGGTTTAATTTCCTCCATCGCCTCGATGATGGCTTTGGTGACGGTGGGACTATCTACCAACGGTTGCTTGTTCACCATCACCACCACAGCGCGTTGACGATTCCAACTGGCATCGCCTCGCGCTAGTGCAGCTCCAATCTTCACCTCTGCCACATCCCGCAGTAGAATGGTTTTTCCCTCCTGCACCTTGACGACTGCTTTTTGCAAATCTGCGATCGTCTGGATTTGTCCCTGGCCTCGAATCACCAATTCGCGATCGGGGTCAATCAACAATCCACCGGCGGTTTTAGCATTTGCTTCGTTTGCCGCCTTGACGACTTCCTGAAGAGAAACCTTCAACGCCTTAAGTTTTTCTGGATTAGCAATGACTTGAAACTGCTGCACGTCTCCGCCGTAGACTAGCACTTGCGATACGCCCGGAACTGCTAGCAAGCGATTGTTGATTTTGCCATCCACCAAACGCCGCACGTCCATAATTGATGTAGTTTCAGACGTGAAGGCATACTGAATCACCGTCCCGATGGGGGGAGCTAAGGGCGATATCTGCGGTGTACCAATTCCTTCTGGTAGTCGGTCTTGCGCGTCCTGCAATCGCTCTGCGACGAGTTGACGAGCTTGATAGGGGTCGGTGCCCCATTTAAACACCACCCGCAGTACAGAAATTCCTACGGCTGAGGAGGTACGGACGACTTCAACTCCAGGCGTGCCGTTGACCGCACTTTCTAGAGGTAACGTCACCAAGGATTCCACTGCTTCCGGCGCAAGACCGGGGGCTTCGGTTTGTACTTCTACTTGAGGTGGCGCAAAATTGGGCAACACATCGAGGGGCATTCGACTTACTGTATGCAGGCTCCAGATGGTCAGGGCGATCGCCCCGAACACCACTAACCATCGTTGAGCAATAGACCATTTGGGGATGACGTTTAACATAAAAATGAAATTTGGATAGCATTAGGCAAGCTTTTAGGAGACGGAGTAAAGAGATTTACTCAGTCGCGATCGACTGTTACCAAAAATCTTGGTTTTTGAATGTCTACTGGTCCTTGCCTTTTAACCCAAAGACGGCGAATCCACCCACCAGTAAAACTCCTGCACCTGCTACCCACATCAAAGGTGACGATCCTTGAGCCGGCTGCGCTTCTGCTGATTGTGATGTAGCGGGCGATGCCTGCGTTTGTGCTTGTGATGTAGCAGGCGATGCCTGCGCTTCTGCTTGCGGTTTACCTCGCAATGCCTCCGAGTACAAAAGCGTTGCCCCCTGCGTTACAATCTGATTTCCCGAAACTAGATTGCCTTCTTTAATTTCCACCACATCTCCAGAGTCGCTACCAATCTGAACTGAGATCGGTTTGTACGTCGCTCCTTCCTGGATGTAGACCAGCTTTTGCCCGTTGGCATCAACCAAGCTGGTGCTGGGAACTTTGAGAATACCTCCATCGGTTGTAGGGGGGATTGCCTCTGTCTTAATTCCCAATGCTGTTGCTTTACTGGCATCAACTTCGATCGGTTGCATAATCTTAGCCGCATCGCCACCTGCAAACTCGCTGTTATGCCCAACGTGCGCTAGCACCGGAGCCGAAGCCGTACACAACATTAATCCCAAAACAAAACTAGACCCGTAGCGGGCGATCGATAACGAATTTAACTGCAATGATTTCGATAGCATAAAAATTTCCTCCTGACATTTAGCAAACCGGTGTGATGAAACAGCCACTCCTCCCAAGAGCAATCTATTCCTCACCCCGCAAGTTGTGAACCTTCTCCAGCTAGAATGTCAGGCCCAAATAAAAATTTGATGAAAATTTGAGGCTAAGTCTCAGAATTTACGGTTCGCTTCTGAAGTTATGGAGAAACCTAATGAAAATTTTCAAGTCCGGGAACTGGAAACGCATAGCCTTATGGATTCTGGCAGCCACCACTCTAATTCTTCTGGGAGATGATCCTTGGGAAGTCTTCCCTTTTGTTCAACACAGACGGATGTACTGTTCCCATGATGCAGTCAAGTCTCCCTATTGCAATTTTTCACTCCTTCGCACCCATTTTGATGACATTAGTCCAGATGGGCAGACCCTAGTTAGGGCTTGCTGAAAAAGTGTACGTAGTGGAAAAACGAGGCTACACAGCTTAAAAAATAGTAGGTTTATTGCTTGCATTCCCAAATTGAGCCAGAAACTAACAACTTTCATTGCAAGGGTTTTGAGCCTCTATAATCCTATAACTTGCACTTTTTCAAGCAAAAAAAGCTTAAACCCCTTATCTGGCAAACTTTCTACTTTTATTCAGCAAGCCCTAGTTAGTATCAAAAAAACAGGAAAAAGATCTTTCGATCTGCAAATAAGCTGTTACGCATTTAAAATGGTATTGTAGGGTGCGTCAGTTTTCAGGCGTTTCCCATGTATAGTCAGTGTTCACGAGTGACGCACCCGGATCGGGATAGTTAGTGGTTTAAATGCGTAACAGCTTATCGGATTTAAAAACAGGAAAAATTAAGGCAAAACAAAGCTTTTCTCGTAAGATATTTAGACCATTTAGTATAACCCTCAGTCGTGATTTTATAATTGGTAGTACGCCGAAGGGACTGACAGTATGGAATCTACAAACAGCCGAGCTAGAAGCAGTTTTGGATCCAGAGCCAGAGCAAATGAGTCGTTTAGTCGTCAGTCCTGATGGCAAACTATTAGCCGAAATTACAAACGATTCGATAATTAAAGTGTTGCAGCGTTTGTAAAATTGAAATTTCAACCTAACGCGGAGCTATCTGTTGCAGTTGTTTGGCTTGTTCGAGGATTTTCTCGAAGTCTTCTTCGCTCAACCGCTGAATGTAGTTGATTTTAAACTCTTCTAAGAAGTCGCACAGCAATAGTTGTATTTCTTGCCAAGTTTGCTGCTGTTGGAGTTCGCTTCCTAAAGCTTGTGCGAAATGTTGGACGAGCTGGTTTGAGAGTTGGATGCCTTGAGGATCTTCGCTAGCGATTTTGAAGGCTTCGTAGGCATTTTGCGGGCCGAGGGTGGCTAATTTTGACAGTTCTGCAACTAATTGTGAAGCTAGCTGTGCGGGAAGGTTTCCGAGTCCGGGTACTTGCTGGAAGCCTTGATAAATTGGGGATTGTTTGAGAAATATTTCTATATTGTACCGGAGTAGATCTTCTAAATCTGGCTGGAGTTGAGGCAGGACTTTGTAAACGGTTACTTGGACTAAACGGCTGGCGATTGCTTCTATTTCGTTGATATTATTAATGTCTAAATATCGCTGTTTTTGAGTTTGGAAAAGTTGTTTTGCTAGTTCGCCACTGGTAATTGATTGTTGCATCTGATTGATGAGCTGAATTACTACTACTTCTGTCAATTCTTGCGCGAAGTTGGCGACAAAACCTCGGCTGATTTGGGCGCGTATGGGTTGGAGATCGGGCATTTTGGCTTGGTGGATGCGAATGGTGACGGGTAATACTCGCAACAGGCGCCAGAAGGGGAGGAACAAAAAGATGTCGTACCACCGCCAGAGCATGGCTTGCCGCCAACTGACACTGCGGTGGCGGCGGCTGATGAAGTAGGTGCGGGCTAGAAATTCGATCGCAAATATGGCAATAAATGGCAGGTCGATTTGCCAGAAGTTGTCTGTAAATTCCCCATTTTCTCCGATCGTGCGGTAATAGTTGGTGGCGATTAACGGCTTGATTTTGGCGTCAAACCAAGTGATTTCTTGTTGCCAGCCTTGTTTGTTTAAATACTCTTGGCTCCAGAATGTTTTGAATGATTGTTTTGCTGATTGCTGCGGATTCGGCGTGCGATCGCGCATCCGGTCTTTAATTTTTTCTAAGGACCCACTTTTTGATGCTACTCGAAACGGATCTTCGTCGATCATGTTCGCGCTCAGAGTGTTTATTTCCTGCAATTTGGCTGCTACTTGAGGAGATGGCAAGCCTGTTTGCACTACTTGTTTTTTTAATTCTTCTAAGGTTTCTAGATATTTCTGGGTGTCTCGGTGGGGTTGAATTCCTTTGAATGGGTCGTATATTTGGGTGAGAACCGGTAGTTGCCGGAAGTAGAAATTTCGGGCGGGAACATAAGTTATATCAAATAATACTAGGCTTAAATTTCCTAGTGCGACCAGTGCAATGAACCGCTCGAACCAGGGTACTTTGGGTGATTCTTTACGGGAGTTTTCAGTTAGAGATGGCTGTAGTTTTGGTGTCACTGGCATTTCCTAAATAAGTAGACGGAGCGAAATAACTGTAACTGGTAATAGCTGGAAAAAAGGAAACAGCTTAAACTGGCTAACTGTCGGGTTGCGATCGGATTGCGATCGAGTAAGCTAGTATTTATTTGAACCAGGGGAAATTTAGGTAGTTTGGGATTGTTGATTTTGCCGGGTTGAGTAAAATTTTATACTTGTAAAATATTAAGGTCGATCGAACTTGACGGTAGCAGCAGCTCCCGTTAGTCTGCTTCTCTCTGGCAATAAAATTATATCTCAGGCAGAATCCTAAGTTTTTTTTCGGCGTTGCAGAGCTAACTGGTCTGGTAATAAATTACTATTTTTGTTTAATCTGCTGGCTGTTTGACCGCGAAATCAAATCTCTTGCACCGATCGCAGTTTAAGGTTAGATTTGGACTTCGAGTTTGAGGTCAAACCCTCAAGAGAGGTATACTTGCTCAGGGGCAGTCTGGCGAGAGCGCTTCCGAGCAAGTGCGAGGGTGGCTGCAACCTCCGTAAGGTTCGGGTTCTCGCCTCCACAAAAACCAGCTAGCGATCGGACTCTTGAATAAAATGACACCCTGAGTATAATTTTGTTCGCATTTTTTTAATATATGACATACTGCCTTAATCTCGATTGCCCAAAAGACAAGCGTCAGAACCCACCAGGCACAAAGTATTGTCTTAATTGTGGTTCCAAGCTGTTGCTAAAAGACCTTTATGCAGCAACCGAACCGCTGCGCGATGGAGGATTTGGCAGGACTTTTCGAGCTGTCAATCATGGAAAATTTGAGGAACTTTGCGTTATCAAACAGTTGTCGCCGCCGCAGGAATTTCAGCGGAAGCCGGCTCATTTTAAAAAGTATGTCCGACTGTTTGAACAAGAGGCAAGGCGGCTTTACGAACTGAAGCACCCACAAATTCCTCAGCTAATTTCTTATTTTGAGGAAGATGGGCGTTTGTATTTGGTGCAGGAGTTTATTGATGGGAATAATTTAAAGGATGAGTTAGAAAAGTACGGTGCTTATAGCGAACTTAAAACTAGGGAACTGCTATTAGATTTGTTGCCTTTGCTGAATTTTGTTCACGAGCGCAATGTGATTCACCGAGATATTAAGCCTGAGAATGTGATCCGCCGCAATCGCGATCGCAAGTTGGTGCTGATAGATTTTGGGGTTTCCAAACAGGTAGTAACTGATGCTCCAACCAAAACGGGCACGAAGTTGGGAACTCCGGGTTATGCGGCGCTAGAACAGCGGCACGGTAGGGCTGTTCCTGCTAGCGACCTTTATAGTTTGGGGGTGACTTGCATTCGCTTGCTGACTTCTGTGATGCCTTATTTGGATATCTACGGGGACATTCACGATGACCTTTACGACCCGCTCGAAGGTCGCTGGCTTTGGAGGGAGGCTTTGCCGAAAGGAACAAAAATTAGCCAGGATCTAGGTCAGATTTTGGATAAGTTGATTCAGGAATATGTCAAAGACCGCTACAAGTCTTCTCTGGAAGTTTTTGAGATTTTAAAACCTGCTGCTGTTGTTGTTCCACCAGATTCTAAGTTGCAGCAGGCAACTGTTCTTAGTCCTTCTTTGCCGACTCAACCTGTAACTAAAAATCCGATTGTTTCTGTGAATTTAGAGTCGGAAAAAGGGATTGATTATTCTCAGTTGGAAAGGCTGCTGGCTGCTAAAAATTGGCGTGGTGCTGATGAGGAAACTTCTGTGAAAATGCTGGAAGTGATGCAGCAAGTTTCGAGGGGTTATTTGAGTGAGGAAGATATTAGGAAGTTTCCCGCTAAGGATTTGCAGACGATTGACCAACTTTGGGTGCGACACAGCCACCGGAGGTTCGGTTTTTCTGTACAAAAGGGTTTTTGGGTCAAGTCGGGGGGAAAGGCTGGTGTTTATGATGCTGATGTTTGGGAGAAGTTTGGCGATCGAGTGGGCTGGCGAGTTAACGGTCAGTGGGTATACTATTCTGAACTGAATTTTACTTCTAAGGCAATGCCTGGACATTTGCCGGGAGGGACTGTTTTTGGGTGGGAAGGTGGGGTTTTGTGTGGTGTTTTGGGCTTGGGTGGGATCTGGTTTCTGCTGTCGCGGCGAGATTTGTAGGAAGAGGGAAGTTCGGCAACGGATGCTGTAATGGATGTAACGGATGGAAGTCGGAAGAGGGAAGTTCGGCAACGGATTCGCTCGACGGATGTAACGGATGTAACGGATGTAAAGGATTTAGTCGGATGGAAGTCGGAAGAAGGAAGAACGGTCAACAGGGAAAAAAGAGGCGAATCATGACAAAGGTGTTCATTCAGTTGACAGTTGACCTGGGACAGTTGACCTGGGACAGTTGACCTGGGACAGTTGAGGGCAGCCTTTACCTGGAAGGAAGAGGATTGGAGTAATGAATAGTCTGATCTTAATTTATCGCTAAAACGGAGAGGCTTTTAACCAATTATTTCTGGTAATTATTTAAAGAGTTAACAAATTTTTATTTCATTTTTTAAGAATCTGTGCCGAATGGGAATTGTATAGGGAGCATCCCACTTTTGCAATCAGTATAAATACTCAGACAATTGTCTGTCTGACTAAGTTGATGGCATAATAGAAAGCAAATAAATTACCATAATCC
>NZ_JAEQCT010000156.1:0-10523 GCF_020738205.1 Microcoleus sp. PH2017_24_DOB_U_A | reverse complement strand
GCATCTCATTTGTTGTGCAAAAACCATTTTTTCGAGAGGTACGTAGTTGCGCTTCAGCGCTCTGGGAGCATCTCATTTGTTGTGCAAAAACCATTTTTTTTACAGTGCTGTCCACAAAGAGCGAGCTGTATAATACTTGCTCTTCGTGGACATCACTATAACAATAAAACTGAGATAATCCCAGCGCTCTTATATATAAGAAAGAGCGCTGAAGCGCAACTACGTACCTTTTTTAAGAGCGCTCAAGCGCAACTACCTACCTTTTTTAAGAGCGCTCAAGCGCAACTACGTACCTTTTTTAAGAGCGCTCAAGCGCAACTACGTACCTTTGTTAAGAGCGCTCAAGCGCAACTACGTACCTTTTTAAGAGCGCTCAAGCGCAACTACGTACCTTTGTTAAGAGCGCTCAAGCGCAACTACGTACCTTTTTTGTTCTGATGCACCCTACTCAACTGCGATGTTTATGACACAGCAATCAGTTGACCAATTCTGTAATTTCGGGGAAATCTTGATACGACTCGGGAAAAAATCCCTCGGCTTCAGTTCGCGTAATATGGCTGTGGTTTGTGTCATATTTTGAATTCTTGCTGCAAGCGATCGATAATTGTATTGCGCTCGATGGTAGCTAGAATCTCTTGAATGACAGTATCCTGTCCCAGGGGGCCCCAGGTGCAGCCTCTTTCTAAATAAACTTGGGCGGCGCGACCGACAGCGTAGGTTCCGTAGGCTGCTAAACTAGCTTGAGTGACAGCGACTCCGGCGAAAGTCGAAAAGCCGATTTGTGGGGCGACAGCGGCCGCACTTTTCCCAAATCCCAAGAGGAAACTGCTACCTAATTCTCCCAAAAGTACGCCGCCAGCGCTGGAGAAAATAGTTTGCCAAAGTTTGCCGGCTTCGTAACCAGTCATCGGTAAACAGTAAAGTCTGGATAAAGAGCGAATTAAGGCTAAATCTGCAACAGTTGCGCCCATGACATCCAGGAAAGCAACAGGATTTAAGCCGACAGCTAAAGCTTTGTATTTGGCAAATTGCCAGATTAAATCATCGGCTTCTGTTTGGCGCAATTTGAGAACTTGATGAGCAAGATTTGCTTCGGCATCTCTAGCTTCTACTAAAGCATTAAGTGCGAGGAGCGATCGCCCTTCTCTGTTAAGAATTGTCAAAATTGTGTGTTTGAGTTCGTCTATTTGGGGAGGCGGCGATTCCCATTCGTTGGTGATACTTCCATCTGACCATTCTACGCGCACTTGCATCGGTGCGGGTTCGGCGGCTACCATGACTATTTCTAAGGATTTGGCAATTTTAGCGGGTGGTTTTGCTGTAGATTTAGGAGCAGGGATGTTATTTTGGCGATCGTCCAAATCGTCCCAATCTTCCTTATCTGTTACCGCCTCGGCTGCTAGCTGTTCGGAATTTCCCAGCGCTTGCAAACTTTGGTAAATAGCTGTTCGGTCTAATTCTGGATACAGGTCAATTTTATTAAAAACTAAAATTAGCGGCTTTTGAGCAGTTTGTAATTCGCACAAAGCTTGATATTCAGTGCGAGTGATATCGCCAGCTACCACAAACAGAATTAAGTCAGCTTGGCGAGTGACTTGTTTCGCCATCTCGCCGCGCACTTCCCCGCCAACTTCATCAAGTCCGGGAGTATCAATTAATTCTACTTGAACCCCCCCCTGCCCCCCCTTACCAAGGGGGGGTTGGGGGGGTTCTACGCCCTCCAGGAAGGTTAAAGGCACATTCCAACGTACAGAACGAGGCCACTGAGTCACGCCGTTGAGGGGGCCTGTTTGCAGGATTTTTTGACCCAACAGCGCGTTTAATACGGCTGATTTGCCGCGACTGACTAGCCCGAAAGTAGCAATCCTAATTACCTTGTTGTCAAGTTTTTCGGAGGTAGAAGTTAAAATATCTAACTGAGTTTGCAGGGCGGCTTCTAATTCTGTGTTGTTCGAGTTTTTTTTGCCTTGGCGCAGGTAGGAGTAGCGCGCGAGGGCTTGGCGCAAACTGGCGCGGGCGAGGGATAGGCGATTTTCTTGAAGGGAATTGTCAGCCATTGGCGATCGGCTTTTTTAAGCTATGTAATTGAGCGTAGAAATATAACATTCTCTTTCTTATTTTAATACAATTTTTGATAAATTTTAGGACTTACCCAACTGTCCCATGCAATCAAGGTACGTAGTTGCGCTTGAGCGCTCTTATTTATATATATGAAAGAGCGCTCAAGCGCAACTACGTACCTAAGAGGTCAGATCCCCTTTTTTAGGGAATCTAGGCCTAATCGTCAGACAGACTCGATTTCTCGCCGCCCCTGGCTCCAGAAGTATTTAATTTGCTGCCGAATTAACAGCCTGGGCCCCAGATGTCTGAGGCGAGAGACGACTTGCAATTTGATTGACGAAAGATTGCAAGAAGGAAACTTGTTGATTTTGCTGAAATACTGCTTGCAAAGTTTTCGTCAACTGATTGAGACTGAAAATGCCTTTGGCTGCATTTTCCAGTTCTTGATTTTGGAAATATTCAATCAAACTTAGTCCAGCTATTCTGGTAAAATAGGCTGCACTAATTCCCTGCACTGCGCCTCCGGCTGCATAGGTAACGGCATTGCTTTTAAGCAGTCCAGCAATAGTTTGGGTAGACACTTCTACCAATCCCAGTTTGAACATTTGGGTTGCCAAAGTTGCCGCTACTGTCTTAGCTTGGTCTAAGGAAAACTCTTGCTTGTAGATAGCGCCGAGGTCGATTACCAGTTGGGTGCTGATGGCGGTTGTGGCTAGCAAGTCTAAGGCGGCAACTGGGTTGGCAAAAACGGCGGCGGCGGCGATATACTGATATTGTTCGATGATGGGCATTGCCCGATCGCGCCTCACGACATTCAAGCAAGTTTTTGCTTCTAATTTAACCGTTGCAGCTTCCCGCACAGCACTCGCCCAGACCAACTGTTGCCCTTCTTGAGTGACGATTTGAGTCAATCTTGCTGTCAGCGGTTCGAGTTGAGAGACTTGAGTTTCAATCCGTTCTTGAACAGTGCCGTCTGCTTGGTGCTGCCGCACTTTAATCGAATTAGGGGAAGCTGCGATCGCAATTATATCTTCTGTCCCCAATATTCCTTGCATTCTTTGGTGCAACTGCTGCAAAATTTGTGACTGCTGCGCTGGCAAATATTGGTCTAGTTTGTTCAAAACTAGCAGCACGCGCTGACCTGCGGACGCTAGTTGAGATAATGTTTGAAACTCGGAATCCGTGATGTCGCCCGCCGTGACAAACAGCACTAAATCACCGCCGATTTTGGCATCGGAATTTGTGGTACTGGCAAACAGCGGTGCTGTTTCTGAGAAAATCTGCTGTTGTGGCTGTTGGGATGCCCAATCAGAATTTAAAACTTGAATTAAGGCAGTTTTACCGACAGCTTTGCCGCCAGTTACGGTAATCCGCAAATCTTGTCTGTCTAATTCGGCTTTGAGTCGATCGAGCTTTGCGGTTAGATGAGCCGGATTTACCGAGTTTTGAGCTTCTGAGGCGAGCAATTTAATTGCTGCTTCGGCAGTCGCGATCGCTTTTTCGGCTGCTTCCCGCTTGGCCAGGGGCTGCGGGAGTTCGAGTTCGAGTGTGGGAGATTGTTGTTTCCACCACCAATACCCCGCACCGGCAGCCGTCAAGCCGATGAGTGCCGTTTCTCCCATTTCTGAACCCGAATGCTGTAGAGTTTCCAACAGCCAAAGCGCTGCTGAAAGTCCTATTCCGCCTATCAAAATTGGTCGCCGCAAGTTAAGTGTCATTTTTCCCTTCCTGTGGGTATTATCGCCAAGCTTAACCTTACCGGGCTTGGTCTCCCTCCCTATATTCCATCGTACCTCTGCGACATCCAAACTGGCGATCGGGCGATCGGGCGGATTATACCATAAACCTTTTGCGGAAGTTCAAAAAGTTTGTAGTAAGGACTTCAGTCCTTGCTGTTGAGTTAAGCCAGCAAAAAGTGAAGTTATTACTACAAACTGTTGATATTTGACACTCTCCGGGAGTCAACGCCACGGAGATTCTTAAAACCACAACTTTAGTCTTAAAGGCGCTGTCAAATCGCCTCTACACACTCAAAACAACTACATCTTGCGAGTATTGCAATCGTGCTTACTTTTCCTTTGCTTTCGTCCTGCCATCACAATGCCAGATAGGTACGCTCTGTGTTCACCATTACTTGTTTACCCAGGCTACGGACGTATCGAGACGAGATAACACGGGGGTTGCTCCCTAATCAAACACTTCTTCGCATAGATGGTTATTCTTACTCAAACTTATTATAGCAATTTTCATGTTCCGTAGGGAAGAAAAGCCGTCCTATAAGGACGGGGCTTCAAACCCATTCTTTTTGGTGAAAAAGTCTAGGTAATTATCTAATCTCCCAGACAAATTCCCAAACCGCGGGCCGTTTTAACCAGAGTACCATCGAAGTCTACAGGTCTGTATTTGGCGATCGCATCTTCCAGCGGAACACTCACAACTTCTCGTTGTTGCCAAGATACCATGCGGTCAAATTTCTTTTCGGCAACTAAATCAACTGCTGCGACACCAAAAGCCGAAGCAATTAATCTTTCTAGCGGAGAAGGCGTTCCTCCGCGTTGAATGTGTCCCAAAACTGTGACGCGAGTTTCTGCACCGCTACAATCAGAAATTGTATCAGCTAAATACTGACCTATGCCACCTAATCGACTTTGGCCTAAGCGATTTGTGTGCATTACTAACTCGCCTGCTTCTGTCCGCACAGCCTCCGCTACTATAATTAAACAGTAGTTTTTTCCGCGTTGTTGGCGTTCTTGAACTTTGGCGCAGATTTCGGAAATTTTGTAAGGAATTTCGGGAATCAGAATTATATCAGCACCGCCAGCAATTCCGGCACTAATCGCAATATGTCCGGCATCGCGTCCCATGACTTCAACAATCATCACGCGGCTGTGACTGGCCGCTGTAAAATGTAAGCGATCGAGTGCTTCTGTGGCAATATTGACAGCAGTATCAAAACCGATCGAACGCTCGGTAATACCGACATCATTATCAATAGTTTTAGGAATAGCAACTAAATTCAAATTACCTGCGTTGGCAATCTTTCGGAGAATGGCAAGACTGCCATCGCCACCAATCCCAATTAAGGCATCCAAACCTAGTTGATGATAGCCTTCAATAATATCATCAGAGCGATCGCGCAAAGTTCCATCAGGCATCGGGAAAGCAAAAGGATTGCCCTCATTGGTAGTGCCTAGCATTGTACCCCCAATAGTCAGCCAGGAATCTACTTTCTCAATATTCAAGGGTGTTGCTTCAGGAGGGCGACTCATCAATCCTTTGGTGGCTTGACGAATGCCCATCACTTGCCAATTGTATGTTCCCGTTGCGCGGTAGACAACGGCTCGAATCACGGCGTTTAAGCCTGCACAGTCACCCCCGCTGGTGAGAATGCCGATACGTTTTTGTTCTCCCATAATTTAGCCAGACTTTTGTTCCTCAGAACATGGTTGATATTTTTAGATTCCGATTCGTTCAATCCTGATTTTCGACGTAAGTAGTTACAAATAAACTTTACTCTGTAACAGAATGTAAAGCTATGATAACCTTTGTGATTGCTTCGTTTCACTTTGTTTCACTGGCAATGACATACTTATGTATTTTCAAGCTTCAGCGACCTAATTGAGCAGCTCATCTCTGATGCACCCTACAAGCTTGATAGCTAACTTTCGTAGCGTCCCAAATCACCGTCTCAAATACAACATAAATTTTACTTGGGATTGAGGCGTTTAGAAACTTGGTTAACGATACCGCTGAGAATTGCACCGCCCATCAAAATACCGAGGGCAGGATTAAATACGGGCTGCCACAGACTGTACCATAAATCGAAACCGAGATTTACGCCAGTCGATCGCCCTGCAACGGCGATCGCAAACCACCCAAAAATAGCCAAGACGAAAAACACATCAGCGACTAAAATCAAGTTGAGGAAGTTAAGAATTTTATCTTTCATGGTCGATGGTTCCTTTTTGAGTGTATATGTGTCAACTTTTGGCAAGAGGTTGGCAAGGGAGCCGATGGATAGCTGCAACAGGCGATCGAATCAAGATAAAATAAAATATCATTCAATTGTTTTCGCATACTTGTGGTCAAAATATGGTTCGTTATACACTTCCTCAAAGCCCCGAAATTATTTTAACTGTCAAAGGGAAAGATTCAGCGAAAGCCCGCGAAGAAGCGATGGATAAGCTGATGCTGCTGATGGATGAAGGGAAGCTACCTACAGAGCTCGCAGAAGGATTTGGGCCCAAGCAGTTTGTTGAAGTTATCGAAGATGCTGCTGTGTCTGACGGCGAGGACGCAATTACTGAAGCAGTGCAGATTTTGAGCAATTTGGCAAGTCTCAAATTGAAGGTGATGGAATCCCGGGAAGAAGCCCTAAAAATCCGGGAGGCGATCGATATTTTGTTTACAGATGAGCCTGTGAGTGCGGAGGAAATTGGTCGTCTGAAAGACGGTTTTAAGGTTCTCAAAAACTTCGCTCAAGCTAATGTCCGCTATCGAGAAGCTAGGGGCAAAGCTGAGGAAGCTCGGGCAATTCTGGACGAAGCTTTGCAATCTGTAGAATCGGAAAAAAAGGCACAGAAATCAGCGAAATAGTAGCTAACTGTAGGCAGGGTAAGCGCACGTTAAATAGTAGCTCAGGATACAGATTAATAAGCCAGATACTGAGGTTAAAGGTGCAATGCTAAAGGTTTGTTAGATTTCCTCGCTTCGAGGCTGACACAAGGTGACACTCTCTGGGTATTCCCACCTCTTGGTTCCCGTTATGTCTCAAGGATTTGCGCCCGCTGCCCGCTGTTGAGCTGCCCACACAGGAGTGCGGTTCCCTTAGAAATATCAGCCTTAAGCCAAGGATTAGTAGACTGTTTTAAATCCGTCGAAGATCGAGCGAGTCGAACGGGGACAATGGCATCCTTTATCCGATATTCTGATCGTTGCGATTCTCTCCACCATTGCAGGCGGACAAAGCTCTTAAGCCATGGAACTCTATGGCAGCAGCAAACAAGCTTGGCTCTCCACCTTCAGGGCACTCCCCAATGGCATCCCCAGCCCAGATAGCTTTCGGCGGGTGATTGAACGTCTCCACCCCAAACAGATGGAAGCCGCCTTCGATAACTGGGGGCGTTGCTGATTTACGGTATGAAAGGCTAAATAGGTCTGTCATAGAAACCAGTATCCACAAAGGTTTTGGATTTTAAACTTATTTTTTTCATACCATGATTAAGCAACGCCCAATATTTTAATAGAAATAGCAAAGAAAGAACACTCTTGACTGAAGTCCCCCGAGCCGCTTCCCTAGGAAGGACTAAAGTCACGCTTGTTTCCCGCATCCGGTATTGATTTTTATGAGCGATGACTATATGGTGAAGGTATTAGTCGCAGCGCTCCCTGAACTCTCTCAAAGTAGCAGTCCTACAACCTAGATGGCAAGTGCGTTAAATGGTATTAATTTGTGGGGTAGGCTTGCTGTGCCTACCCCTGTATGTATGTTGCTATTAGGCTAGGCGCGAACGCTCCTTTCTTTTTTGCTACCTTCAAAGTCTCGATCCGACCCAACTTCGTAGCCTCCTGTCCGCAAGCGGCGGTCTAAATCGCTGGCTTCGGGAGAAGTTTTTGTGGCTTCTTCGATTGTCACTCTACCTTCAAGTACGAGTTTGTAAAGATCCTGGTTGATAATCTTCATGCCTTCGTAGGTGTCATTTTGCATCAACCGGAAAGCTTCATCATCATCACCTTTCATCAAGTAATCGTGCATGGCTGGCGTGTTCACCAAAATATCGTGAACTGCGACGCGGCGGTTGTCAACTGTTGGCAGCAAAAGTTGGGCAATTACTGCTACTAAAGAATCGCAAATTTGAATCCGCATCGCCTGCTGTTCCTCAGGTGGGTAGAGGTTTAACAAGCGGTTAAGAGCGTTGATGGCGCTGCGAGTGTGGAGGGTTCCCAATACTAAGTGACCAGTTTGAGCTGCTTGCAAGGCTGTATTGATGGTAACGCGATCGCGCATTTCCCCGATCAGGATGACATCGGGGTCTTCCCGCAAAACTGCCCGCAAAGCCTGCTGGAACTCGTGGGTGTGCAAGCCGACTTCCCGCTGGCTGACCAAGCATTTTTTAGAAGGGTGAATGAATTCGATCGGGTCTTCAATTGTAACTACGTGCTTCTGTTCCGTCTGATTGAGGTGGTCGATCATCGCAGCGACTGTTGTCGATTTCCCGGAACCGGTAGGCCCGGTAATCAAAATTAATCCTTGCGATCGCAAAATGACCTTTTTGAGAACTTCTGGCAACCTCAAGGAGTCGATAGTGGGTATTTCTAAACTGATCAACCGCAATACTAGGGCGCCACCACTGAGGGAATCAAAACAGTTTAGCCGACACCGCACGAAGCCCGGGTAAAAAATTGCTGCATCTAATTCCTTGGTAGCTGCAAACTGTTTTCGCTGTTCGGGGGTGAGAATTTCGGCTAAGTAATGTTCAAAAATTTCTGGCGTGACTTTGGGGTGGCTGGTTGCTACTTGCATGACGCCCCGAATCCGAAATCGAGGTACTTGACCGACTCGAATGTGAATGTCGGAAGCCGAGGCGGTATGGGCATCTCTGACCATTTGTTCGATCGTACTTACGGGAGTCTCAACAGCCCGCTGCTGTTGCTGCTGATGCTGCTGTTGCGCCAGGGGGTGTGCAGCAGGCGCCGGTGGTGGTGGCGCGGGAGTTGCAGCCAAGGGCGGCGGTGGCGGGGGTGTGCGGCGGGCTTGAGGGTCGGGTTTAACGGGTGTAGGATTGTTTAATGGGTTCATTTTTTAGTCTCCAGTGAGTCGATTTTAGATTTTAGATTTTAGATTTTAGATTGACTCGCAGCGCCGTGAATCTGGGAGTTTCAACTATGGTCTAAAATTTGGGGATTGACCGTGCGCGATCGAGTGTCGGGATCTTGTATCCGTTATTGGGCGGGGTCAAAGTATCATTGAAAAAATTCCCGATTTCTAATCTAATCGCTCGCTTGCTAATTCGGTGCCAAATGCTGAGAATATTTTACAATTAGGCTTGATGGGCGATCGAGCAATTAACAGTTTTAACTCCTATGAACATCCGTCACAAAATTGCCGACTGGCTCGAAAATCGCGCTGTTACTCCTGCCTACGCGGGTTGGCTGCTCTCGGGGATGACGGTGTTCTTTTTTGGGTCTGCTACTAATACAATGTCTGGGTGGCTGTACGCGCTCAGCGGTGGCAGTTTGGCGCTGCTGGTAGTAGCTGCGGTTTTGCCTGCAAAATCGCTGCGTTCCTTGGAAGTCCGCCGCCACCCGATCGAACCTGTGAGTGCGGGCGATAAAATCACCGTGGAACTAGAAATCGAAAATAGCGCCCGCCAACCTAAAACCTTGTTGCAAGTGGTAGACATCTTACCGTTTGTATTGGGAAAAGAGCTTGTCCGCCCGATCGAGATCGTAGAGCCTAAAAGTATATACAGGGATACATACTACGTGGAAGTCCGGCAGCGGGGCGTCTATCGCTGGCAAGAGGTGCACTTGAGGACGGCGGCGCCTTTAGGGTTGTTTTGGTGCCGTCGCAGCCGCCCGGTAAAAGCGGTGGCGGTGGTTTACCCGCAGGTTTTGCCGTTGAGCACTTGCCCTTTGATCGATCGCATCGGTCAAGAAGACAGTCCGCAATTGTACGATCGCCTGCGATCGCAAACCGCTACCGAAGGCCTCACCCGCAACCTGAGACCTTACCGTCACGGAGACCCCACCCGCCTGATTCACTGGCGCACCAGCGCCCGCTACGGAGAACTGCGGGTGAGAGAGTTAGAAGTTGCAGCAGGCGGCCAAGAAATTATTATTGCTCTCGACAGCGCTGCATTGTGGCAACCAGAGGAATTTGAACGAGCGGTGACAGTAGCAGCGTCTCTTTACTTCTATGCTAGCAAGCGCCTGTTAAACGTCAAACTTTGGACGGCCGGAACCGGACTTGTCTCGGGGAACCGGGTAGTTTTGGAAACCTTGGCGGCGGTTAATGCTGCCGAAGATGCGATCGATAGTCGATCGCAACTATCGATCATTTGGCTAACTCAAAACTCTGCAAGTTTAAGCACTCTTACCCAAGGTAGTCGTTGGGTACTCTGGCCGAGTTCCACTGCGGAAACAGGCGAAAAACTGTTAGTGAAACATGATTTACCTGGTTTAGAAATTCGCTCGGATAGACCTTTAGAACTTCAGTTACAAGATGCTTTAGAAAGAGCAATTAGTTATTAAGATTGAGTGGATAAGTTTTCCGCTATCATATCAAATCCGGTGACAGCAGAATTCTGCCAGTGCGAGCGTCCCCGCTCGCGACAGGAGATAATATCGTTTCCGGTATCATCTCAAATCCAGTAACAGCAGAATTCTGCCAGTGCGAGCGTCCCCGCTCGCGACAGGAGATAATATCGTTTCCGGTCAAATCCAGTAACAGCAGAATTCTG
>NZ_JAEQCT010000155.1:0-11319 GCF_020738205.1 Microcoleus sp. PH2017_24_DOB_U_A | reverse complement strand
TTTATTCCTGTAGTTTTAGGACTGTGGACTAAAATTACTAACGTAGATGTCTAACATTGACTACTTTTGGGTAGCTTTGTCCAGGTTTTTACGAGCGGTCAATATTCATTGTCACCGGATCTACATCTGCCAGTATCGGTGTTGCTCCGGCGTGGACGATCGCATTAACTGTAGCGCAAAAAGTCATCGGAGTAGTAATGACTTAATCCCCGGGTTTTACCGAAGCAGCGAGGATGCTCAAGTGCAGTGCCACCGTACAAGAGTTGACTGCGATCGCGTGTTCGGAATCCTTGTAAGCTTTGAAGCCATTTTGAAAAGTCATGACTTTCGGGCCTGTACCCAACCAACCTGTTTTCATGGTTGAGACCACTTCTTGAATTTCCGCATCTTCGATCGCCGGAGCGCCAAAAACCAAGAAACGGTCTTTTGAACGAATAGGATTGTTATTCATGTTGGTAGTTTTATTCAATTAAGTAAATAGAGCTGATGGAGTGAAACTCTACTACCCTCAAATTTTCGATGACCCTAAAAATTGTGATTTTATTTGATTTGAGATGCTGTCAATTAATCCTGTTTCTTAACCCTGTGTATCTTTAACTTGTTTAGTCAAGAATTTTAGGGAATTCGTTGCCTAATAACACCTGTCATAGCACGAGATTAAATGACAGGCTGTTTTTCTGCAAGTCCCTAACTTTGATATGATTGCTCTATCCTAAGCCACATATTGACAGTTGACAGTTGACAGTTGACAGTTTGAGAGCGACCTCTACCCTTAAGTCCGAGGATTGGAGTAATGAATAGTCTGATTTTCATTTCTCCCTCAAAGGCTTGGGGCTTTCAACCAATTCTTTCTGGTAAAAGGTCTTGCCTGCATTTTTTTGCGAAATATTCCTTAACGAATAAACAGTTATACGGAGAGTATATTCATTTTTTTAGTAAACTATCGAACATCGATTCCGAGACTTCTTTGAGAGTCAAGTTCTACAGTTTTAAATTTGAGATTTGAGAATTGGGAATGACTGATTCTCGTCATGTTGGGAGTTTGCCAGCAGTTACATTGTTTTACAGTCGGGTTAAAAATCAGGCAAGTTTTGCACAAATCTAGTGTGACTGCGCTGTAATTTATGTAGCTTTAGAAAAATTGTGCGATCGCACAAATCAACCGCTGCTCACAAAATCCCCTACAATCTAGGCAGGCGAATCTTGTTTAAAATGTCTTGCAGCCGTTCTGAAGCGCCACCAAATTGTTCAGACAAAGCTACAAGTTTGCCGTAAGCTTCAACTAAGCGATCGCCCTCAACATTAACCTCTGGAGCAGGATAATTCTTCATCGCTTCCAGCAGCGTAATCTCGTTATCATTAGTTGCCGACAGCACCAAGGCCTCGCGCAAAGCTTCTCGATTTGCTTTCCCAGAAGGAGTGCGAATTACCTGACCCACTTCATCGAGAATTATTTCCCCAACTTTACTGTTGAGCGTCCGATCCAACAAGCTTTGACTAACTTTCACCGGTCTCATCAGACTGCGGCGAACCACTTCCGGGTCTTTTTTTGCCTTTCCCAGCAGCATTTCTAGCCCGGGTGACATTTTCCCAGTTTCTGCAAAAATTTCTAATTCGCTGACTGGTAAAGTCATTCGGATCGCACTGTATTTGAGGACTACCTTTTCGGCCGCCGCCGCCACACTGCTGTAAAGTACGATTCCCACACCTGCGGCTAAAAATAACGTCCACCGCCCTTTGCAAAATGACTTGCTCATAGTAAAATATTCCAACTTTTTTGTCTAATTAGACTTTGACACATTTGGCAATCACCCGCTCCTAGCAAAATACCCAACGCCAACTCTTCTATCAGTGAAGGCTGGCGCTGGGCTTAAATTTATTTAATATATTTAGGGTCTTTATGAAAGCTGACCCCAATTGAACGAGTTAGAAGCGGTTTATGATTAGGATCTTTAAATTTGCTGACCCCAATTGAACCCACCTACCTATAATGACAGGGATCGATCGCAAACCAGGGTTTCGTAATAATTTCTTTATAATTATAACTTTTCATTGCCTCAGGTATCTTGTTGTGTAGATTTGTAAAGCTTTGTTACTTGGACTTGGGCGATCGTGCTGCGGCGCGCTGCTCCAGGCGAAACAGGAACACCA
The DNA here is from genome assembly GCF_020738205.1 of Microcoleus sp. PH2017_24_DOB_U_A. Taxonomy (NCBI): domain Bacteria; kingdom Bacillati; phylum Cyanobacteriota; class Cyanophyceae; order Oscillatoriales; family Microcoleaceae; genus Microcoleus; species Microcoleus sp. PH2017_24_DOB_U_A. Next base: position 9,168 of record NZ_JAEQCT010000155.1, on the reverse strand, counting down.
TCAGAGCCACGACTCCGACTTGGAGAGCAAAATTGGGTAAAGCAGAGCCAATTTCCCGGCCCGAGGCAATTTTGGCGAGGAAAACTACGCCGCCGATAAAGCCCGAAGCGCCACAAGCTACGTACACAAACTGTCGCAGAGGCCGGTAGGGAGTGGCCATTTCTGCGGTTAAACGCTCGTATTGTTGGCGGCTGAGGTTGCGGGGGTTTTTTGGGATGTAAGGGCGATCGTCAGAATTTGGGGCTGCCATAAATTTAGAGAATAGGTGAATTAGGATACTTGACAAAAAACTCGGTTGCAGGTATAATTATATGCTGCAAAATACTGCCCAAAAACCAAATTTTTGTGACTGGTGTGTCAGTCCAATGAATATTAGGTAGGGTACAACAAATATCTCACAAGTTCCGGAATAAATCATCGCTGAATCAACATCACAACTGTCTGCAAACAGCCGACAAAAACACCCAAAATCCCTCCTAAATTTACAATTCCCTGCAACTCACTTTTGACAATTCCCTGAATTGCTAGCTCCAACTCTTCGGGAGAAGTGCCTTTTACTCGATCGATAATTACCTGGTCGATATTCAAAATCGGGATAGCCTGAGCTACAATATTTTCTAAATCCCGCTCTAGATAGCGATCTAACACCAAAGCCAGTTCTTTGCTCACAATTTCTAGGGAAGCGCTCATCACCGCTGAAGTTTGCAATCGATTGAGAATCAACCGCGAAATATTTTCCCAGTCAATAGATTTGCTCAACCCGTCAAGTACCTCTGTACCCCGCTCCTGAACGTAGCTGCGAACACTGTCGCGCATAGTTTTTCGCAATTGTCTCACCGTCGAAACCGGTAAGTTTTGCATCGACAAATTTTGCAGCCATTCCTGAAGTCGCCCGCGAATTCCCAAGGAAACCGTTAACTCTGCTAGCCGCTGATTTGTGACTTGTCTGTCATCCAGACAAAAAGTCCGCAGCCGAGTTAAAGTGTTACGCAAACCAAACAAATTGGCTACTACCCAATAAGTGCCGCTGGTTTTTTCTCGAAATCCTTCGTCGATGATCGAAATATTGCGATCGGTCAAAAAGTCAATCAAAGCCTGCCGCAGCACTTCTGGCGGTATTACTACCTGCAACAGCCAATCAGACAACTGACCAGCTTGAGAGTCAGTTAGCTGAATTTCCAGCAAAACTTGGTCAAAAATTTGATTTAGCTGAGCTTCTAAAAAATCTTCCCGGCGCGCCAAAACTTTGAGAATTCGCGGCACAGATTCCCCGAGCAAGTCTCGCAGAATGTTAGCAAGAATTTTAGCAGTTTTTTGCTCTGTGTCTGCCTTTACTTGATCCAGGGCCAACTGCAACAGCCAGAGAATTACTGACTGCATCCGCTCAGTTTGAAGGAGGCGGCGCGCCAAGTTTTGCAGTTCCTGCGGCGTCAGCAGCGAACCCATGATTGTGTCGGAAATTCGCTTAGCCAAGCGCTCTTGGTTGCGGGGAATCAAGCCGGGAGTGAAAGGCAACTGCCGCCCTTTGATGTAAATAGCTCGATAGGGGCGGAACAGCATTTTGATAGCTATATCGTTAGTGAAATAGCCAATAATTCCTCCCACTACAGGCGGGGCTAACAACAGCCAAAGTTCAGAGGGATTCATCAATTATTGGGAAATTGGGAATTGGGCATGGGGCATTGGTTATTAGTTATTAGTTATTAGTTATTAGTTATTGGTTATCGGTTATTGGAAAATGGAACAACAAGTAACAAGTAACAAGTAACAAATAACTAATAGCAACTGTCAACTGTCAACTGTCAACTGTCAACTGACTAACACCAATACTCCCATCATAGCTCCGGCAATGGGATAGTGGGTGGCGGTGGCAAATCCGGCTTGGCGGGCGATCGCGACTTGCTGCTCGCCGATCGGGAATTTTTCTAAACTAGGATTAATGTAGGCATATTCTTGAGTCATGCCAAATTGCTGAGCAATGGGAACCACGAGAGTATCTAGATAAAACTGCTGAAAGCTCCGCATCAGGGAATTGCTGGGGCGGTGGAGGTCGAGAATAGCAGCCTTTGCGCCCGGTTTGAGGACGCGGTGCAATTCCTGAAGACTGCGGGGGATATCCGTCACGTTACGCAAGCCGTAACCCATGGTGGCGCAGTCGAAGTAATTGTCGGCAAAAGGCAAGTCTAGGGCGTCAGCTTCTACCCAGGTAATGGGACTTGCAGGAGTGAGAAAAGGTCGATCGCGCTTACCTGCAACGGCCAATTGTTCAGCAGAAAAATCTACTCCAAATACCGAACCGGTAGGCCCTGCTTGTTTTGCCAGCAGCAAAGCTATATCGCCGCTGCCGCAGCACAAATCTAAACAAGTATTTCCGGGGCCCGCACAGCTCCATTGCACCGTCATTTGCTTCCAAATCCGGTGCTGCCCCAAGCTTAACCAGTCGTTCAATTGGTTGTAAACTGGTGCAATTCGATTAAATATAGTTTTAATTTCTTCTGCGTTATTAGTCATTTGTGATTAGTTATTAGTTATTGGTTATTTGTGATTAGTTATTAGTTATTTGTTATTTGTTTGTTACGAATGACTGTTGACTGTTGACTACTAACAACTGACCACTGCTTTCCTAACAACTGTCAACTGTCAACTGTCAACTGTCAACTAATTAATCACCCTGAAAACTCGTCAATACCAAAGCAACTTGTTGAGCGGCGAGGTGAACTGTTGTGAGTTCGTCGGGGCGCAGGGAACAAGGTTGCTTCCACTGAAGGGATATCAGGGCGATCGATCGACCTTTGTGAATCACCGGAACAGCCAAGTGAGCTTGAATGCCCGATTTTTGGTAGTGTGGCAGACTCGCTAGGGCTGCGTCGCTGGCAATATTCACAGCACCCTGAATAGCTTGAGAGGAAATCGCTTCTAGAACCAGAGGGTCATCTGCCAGCCAATTTTCCACAGTTTTACCGCTGGTGTGAGTGCCTTGAGCCGGCATTAAAGCAGTGCCTTCGACCAGTTGCAAAATGCAAATATCAGCCAAAAAATTATCGCTCACAGCAATAGCAATTGGGTCTAAAGTTGCTTCCAGACTCGGATAATCCACAGCGGTTTGCATGATGGTTGCTAACAGTTGTATTTGATTTTGGGCGCGATGCAATTCCTCAGTCCGCTGCTTGAGAACTTCATAAGTCTCGGCCGCCTTTTGCACCACCATTTTCAATTCGTTCGGGTCCCAAGGCTTGGTGATATACTTGTAAACCTGTCCGGAGTTAATCGCATCCACCAAGTCTTCAATATCCGTAAAACCAGTCAAGATAATTCTGACCGTATTCGGAAACTGCGGCACGGTTTTGCTGAGAAATTCCGTTCCCTTCATTTCTGGCATCCGCTGGTCGGAAATGATGACGGCGACCTCGCCCTCAATGGCGAGGACTTCCAAGGCGCGAATCCCGCTCTCAGCTTTGAGCACGTTAAAATCTCGTCGAAAAGTGCGGTAGAGTAAATCCAGATTGTCTGGTTCATCGTCTACTACCAGCATTTTGGGTTTTTTTGGTCGGTGTAGTGTCATGAGCTGGCGTTTAATTTGATCGAGCTCTGGAATGGCATTATCCATAACAATACGATAAACTCCCCTTTGTAAATTTAGGCGAGCAACTATTCTGTAACAATAGTCTCATAACTCCCTTACCATAAATCTATCGCTCTCCCGCGACACGAGCCTTGCTAGTATCCAATTACACATAACTCAACGCTGATTTTTGATTCAATTATGACTGATACACCGCAAGATTCTTCCCCTTCTAAACCTGCACCCTCCACTGATGCTGTGGATGTGGAAAAGTTAATTCGATCGCTCCGCCGCAAGGAAGGCACCTGGGTAGAGTGGGGACAAGCCTGCACGGCACTGTTGCAAGCGGGCTGCAACTCTCAGCAGATTTTTGAACAAACTGGTTTTGAGCCTATTCAACAAAATCAGGTCGGCGTTGCAGCACAAGTTTACACCAGCATGGTCAATGCTGGTGCTTCGGATGAAGTTCGATCGCACTTTCTGCGGAAAGGTAGTGATATTTTATACGAATTTCGGATTCTTTCGCAAGCAGAGCGAGCCGGAGCGGCAGCTTTGATGTTGGCCCACAATTTGGATGTTGATGATTCCCGCCAAGTTGCTAAGGCGATGAAGGAGTTTTCGCACTTCGGGAGTCTCCCGCAGGGGTTCACAGACACTCCTGGGGATGCTGTAGCTTACCAGTGTTGGCAGTTGGCGAGACAAAAAAGCGATTTGCAAGAGCGATCGCGCTTAATTGCTCGCGGTTTAAAATTAGCTAGCAGCCAAACTGCTAGGGCGCAAATCGAGCAATTGTTGGTGGATTTTACTGTAGTTCCGAGACGGGAAGCGCCTCGTTTACCAGTTTACAGGCTCGATACCGAGGAACAACTGCCTCGGATTGTCCCGGTTGTAGGCAAATTGCCACTTTCTACGTCAGATTTGCTGGCAGTGCCTTTGCCGGAGGAAATCGAGCCGTTTCGCATGGTAAAATTTTCCGGAGCTGGAGCTTGGGTGGCGATTCCCGGATGGCAGGTAATTTTGAACGCGGAAGATCCGGTGGCGGTTTTGGAAATGAGCGATCGACTGCCGGTACCGCTGCAAGGTAAAGTTGAAGAAGTTTTGATTATTGCCGATCGCGCCCAAAGACAGTGGGATGCTGAGAGTTATTTCCTCGCCGATAACGGGGGGAATCTAGAATTGCAGTGGTTTGAAACATCCCCGCAGTTGTCGATTTTGGGGCGAGTTGTTTTGGTGATGCGTCCGAAGAAGATTGTGGATGAAGATTATACCAAAGATGGATGGCAAATTGACGATTAGTCAGTTGGCAGTTGACAGTTGGCAGTTGGCAGTTGGCAGTTGACAGTTGACAGTTGACAGTTGACAGTTGACAGTTGGCAGTTGACAGTTGACAGTCATTCATAGGGTGTGTCGCGAGCGAAAATTCCTAAACAAAGATTGACAATCTCACCGCGACGCACCTTATATTATCTGCGATTCTGAATTTGGGCAGGAGTTGCACAACTGTTACATTAAATCAAAAAGGTACGTAGTTGCGCTTTAGCGCTCTTTCATAGATATACGCAAAGAGCGCTGAAGCGCAACTACGTACCTAAAGATTAATCCGCCATAAGAGTAACTGTTGCGTTCAGAAGTGCTGGGAATGATATCAAGTGCGATCGCAATATTTCGGTGCTTGGTGCGTCGCTAGCTAATGACAAGTAAGAGTAAGAGGGCGGGCACGGGGGCACCGCCCCTACCAATGCCCAATGCCCAATGCCCAATGCCCGATGCCCCATGCCCCATGACTAATTTGTAGCAGGCGGTTTCGGTTCTTGAACTTTCGGAACTGAATGCTGTTTCTTAAATCGAATTATACCATAAGTCGCCGCCCCAATTACTACGAAATAAGGACTGTAAGCCAACAGCCAAATGCCCAAAGCAAACAAACCTAAAGTTAATTCGCCCACAGAATGAGTCGCTTGTCCCCAAGTTTCCTGCACCCGCAAGCCGAGAGAAGGTTCCGGTTCTTGCTGGGCCGAGACTGCTGCTTCTAGAGTTAAACTAATAGTCGAATAGGCTACTTGATTCCGCAAACTTTTTAACTGAGCGTCGATGCGCTCGATCGACTCCCGAATCGTACTCAACTGCTGAGAAGCTTTGAGTACGTCGCCAACAGAGCCGGATCGCTCCATAATTTTTAACACAACTTCCTCGGATTTTCGCAGGTTGCGGAGCCTAGCCTCGCTGTCAACTAATTGATCGCTAACATCCTCAGCCGTCAGCCCTCGGTTTTCGACACTTCCGAGTTTTGTTAAAGCATTTAAAGTAGTTTCTAACTTTTCTTGAGGTACCCGAATCTGCATAGTTGCGGTTTGGCGCACGCTAGAATCCGGCGGCTTTTGGTTTTGGAAAGCCAAGATATCGCCTTGCTGTTTTTTCACAATCTCGGTGACAGATTTAGTGCTGTTGTCAATAGATTTGACAACTACACTGAGTTCGGCTTTTTTAATCAGTTGGGGAGCAGTTGCTGGAGTTTCTGCGGCTGGTTTTTTTGCGGTGTCAGCAGCAACTTTTGACGCTGCGCCTCCGGGTGTGCTTACAGGTGCGGGTTCGGATTGGGGAGCAGATGCGGCAATTTGCTTTTCGGCGCTGCGGGATGAAGCAAAGCCGTTTGTGGAGCCGCTGGGGGAGGAAGTTGCACAGCTTGGTAAAGCAATGGCTGAGGATAAAGTTAAGAATGCTACAACTGCAAAGCGAGTTGTGCTGTTGTTGGCTGGGTTTGGCTGGTGTGGTGGAAAATTGGTTTTGAGGTGAGTTTTCATTGGGGATTTTTCCTATAAAAAGGCTTGGGTATTGAATTTTATGCTGGTTTTAATTTAAGCTCGCATAGATAGGGTTTGTTGAGCCGATACCAAAATGGAAACGGTAGAGTTAAACAGTTGACAGTTGACAGTTGACAGTTGACAGCGAAGTGATAAGAGCGGAGATTTAAACTCCGTTCTTATCACAATCTGCCTTCATGCTGGGGCTTCAAACCCTTGCTATTCGGTGAATTTTTGGGGATTTTTAACCGCAGATAAACGCGGATAAACGCGGATGTAATTATGACTGATGAATTTGATACTGATTTTAGTCGATCGACTGCCGAGATCGATCGCCCGAACAGCACTTTCTCCGAGTTAGATCCCGCCGCGCTTTTGGCTGCCGCTTGCGGTAAAATTCGCGACAGCTTGCGTGCGGGCCAGCACGAGATGGCGGATTGGGCGGGCGGCCCCCTTGCGGTTTCGGCGGTTCCAGGGGCCGGGAAGTCTACAGGAATGGCTGCTGCGTCGGCAATTGCGATCGCCCGCAACCGACTTAACAACCGCCGTCAGTTAATTGTGGTGACGTTTACGCGATCGGCTGCTGCTAATATTAAAGCTAAAATTCGGGAAAGATTGGCACAATTGTCTTTATACCAAGGCGGTTTTGCCGTACACACTTTGCACGGTTTAGCTTTAAATATTGCGATGCGCCATCCCGATTTGTCGGGTTTAAATCTCGAAAATTCGACGTTAGTCACTCCAACTCAAAGTCACCGCTTAATTCGCACTTGTGTAGAACTTTGGATCGCGGAAAATCCGCGCAGATATCAAGTTTTGTTGGAAGGACAACAATTTGATGGAGAAGAAACGGAGAGATTGCGGCGACAATCGGTTTTGCGGACAGAGATTTTGCCGCAGTTAGCTAAAACTGTGATTCACGAGGCGAAATCTTCGGGTTTATCTCCCGAAGAGTTATTAAAAATGGGCGATATTAATTCTGGCGATGGTTATGAAATTTTAGCGGTAGCCGGCGGTTTATATCAAAAATATCAGGCTTTGTTGAGAAGCCGGGAATTCATCGATTATGACGAGATGATTTTAGCAGCTTTGCGGGTGTTGGACAATCCGGGCGCCAGGGCGATGGAACAAAAGCAAGTATTTGCCGTGTTTGAGGATGAAGCGCAAGACTCGACACCTTTACAGACTGAGCTTTTGAAAATATTAGCTCAAGATCCCGATCGTCCTAATTCACCTCCTAATTTTATCAGAGTTGGCGACCCAAATCAAGCAATTAATTCTACCTTTACTCCCGCCGATCCGATTTATTTTAACCAATTCTGTGACGAATGCGAAGTTGAAAACAAGTTGGCGACAATGGACGGTGCAGGCCGCAGTAGCCAGATCATTATTGATGCAGCTAACTTTATGTTGCAATGGGTAAACCGCTCAGAATTAGCGGGAACCGAACAGCCTTTTCGATCCCAAACTATCAAGCCAGTTCCCAGCGATGACCCGCAGCAAAATGCCAATCCTGCCCCCATAGGTCGAGGCTTAGAATTGCATACTCCCCGCGATATTTACCAGACAGTTGAGTTAATTGGAAAGCGGGTAATTGAGTTAGTAGAGGAATTTTTACCTGCGGATTTTGTCTGGGAAAGTCACGAGCAAAATATTCAATCGGGCAGTGAATCGAGGGATGAAGAAAATCGCCCTAAATTGCCAGTAGAAAATCTAAAATCAATGGCTGTTTTAGTGCGGGAAAACAAACAAGGCAAGTTTATCAAAGAAGTCCTAGAAAATCCGGAAAAACACGGATTGAGCTGCGATTTACGCAAATACGGGATTAAAATTGAGGATGTCGGGGAACGAGACAGACATTCTCAAGTACCTTGGGAAATATTAACATTGCTGCAATTTCTCGATCGCCCGCACTCACCAGACTACCTGAAAGCAGCCTTAAAGATTTTGAGCGATCGACAACTCATCCCCAAACAAGACTACAATGCCTTTGCCACCAGCCCCGAACAATTCCTCTACCCAGGCCCGCTAGACCCCCAGCAGTCAGATCCAGTCCGCAAATGCCGTTATTTTTGCTGCGGTTTGCTGCAAGCACGTTTAGAACTGCCGCCCTACCAAATCATCTCATTCTTAGCCTTAGCCCTGCAATACGACCAAACAGAATTAGCCACCGCCGACAAATTAGCAGAACGGGTAGCAATCCAAACAGCCGGTAACAATTCAATGAGCAATATTTTGGGAGTGCTGGGCGAAATTGTTAGTTCAGAAAGATTTGAGCCTGTAGATGCAGATGACAAAATAGAAGAACGCTACACCAGCAAAGGTCAACTAACAATTATTACCATGCACAAAGCTAAAGGATTAGATTGGGATTGTGTATTTTTACCATTTTTGCACGACCAAACAATCCCCGGAAGTTTGCGAGTTTTGCCACAAACTAGATTTTTAGGAGATTTCACTTTAGCTGAAGTAGCGAGAGCTCAAATTCGAGCAAGTTTGCACGAAAAACATCCTTTACCAAATCTGGGCGAAGCGTGGGAACAAGCAGGTTATTTGAAAACAGCAGAAGAGTTTCGATTGCTATATGTAGCAATGACGCGGGCCAAAAGTTTGCTGTGGATGGCCGCGGCGAAGAAAGGGCCTTTTACTTGGAACAAACCCGAGAATTTGCAAGAGCAAAAACCTTGTCCGGTGATGCCTGTTTTGAAACAGCAATTTCCGGGAAATGTGATGTTGTAAAATAGATTTTTGGAACGAACCGCGAACTCCGCAAACTTGGAGAACAAAAGCTCGATCAAAAAAACA
>NZ_JAEQCT010000032.1:107620-118079 GCF_020738205.1 Microcoleus sp. PH2017_24_DOB_U_A | reverse complement strand
TAAAGCAGTAATTTCGTCTGAGTAATACATAAATTATGTTAGGATAAATGATTCAAATCAACAAATCATGGGCGACATAAGAATAACCAAGTAGGTATACTATTTGACATCCATACCGAAACATGAACCTATTCATATTCACTCATTTATTTATTATACATCGCTGATGTTATTAAATTTTCATTCCTTAGTTGGGATAATTTCAACGAATCAGGAGACTTAAAGACACAAGTAGAAGCATTTAAACGATTCACCGGATTTTACCCTGAATCAATTCATGTAGATCGGATATATCGAACGGAAGAAAATAGAATTTGGTGCAAATAACTCGGCATCAGAATGAGCGGTGTCTGTCTAGGAAGACCTCCCAAAGATCTGAGCAAATCAATAAAAAAACAAGCTCAATCAGACGAGAGAATTCGTAACTTAATTGAGGGAAGATTTGGAGAAGCTAAAAGAAGATTTAGCCTCGGTAGAGTGATGGCTAAACTTAATAATACTTCTGAAACAAGTATCGCTATAAATTTTCTGGTGATGAATCTTTCTGCCCAGAAGAAGGCAGGCTTTTTGGCTTTTTTTCTGTCTATTTCATAACAAAAACCTTTTTGGATATTTTTGGGCTCCAATCATTGGTAAAAGCTATGTTTCGTCATCATAAAATTGACAAAACTTATATTGCCGAGGCGATCTCGAATTGACTTATCTTTCTCAATGCTGTTTTCTGACTTTTTCAGCAAGCCCTACATACCTTTATGAATTGTCAAATGGCAATTCATCAAACAGCGAATCAATATCACTATCCGAATTCGCAACAGGGGGCGAATTAGGGCGAGATTCCGGGGACTTAACAGAATTCACCTTTGCTACAGGTAACTTGGCCACAGATTCAGATTTTTGTAACTTAACTACAGGTAACTCCCCGCCATTTTCGCCATTTTTCCCCGTTTGATTCCACATCATCATTCCCAGTAAACCGTCAACCAAACCGCCGCCGCTACCGTTGCCGCTAACCGCAACATCCGGTACAACTCGCACATGACTGTCACCGATAATTTGCATTAACTGCAAAGCCGTATAACCGGAACCGCCCAAAGCCACAACACCCGCGCGATAAGCTTCAGCTTGAGCATTTCCTTTCACTCGAATAGATTCAGCTTCGCCTTGAGCTTGTTTCACCTGAGAATTCGCTTTTAACTCAGAAATCATCACACCTTGTTCCGATTTCACCATCTCTTGCTGGATCTCAGCTAAAGCAGTTTCCCGCACCAATTGTTGTCGCTGAGTTTGTGCTATTTGCTGCACGTCATAAGTCTTGCATTGTTCCTCTGCAATTTTGCGATCGGTTTGAGTTTGCATCAACTCTGCGGGTGGCAAAATATCCCCGATCAAAGTATCAATTGCTTGCACGTCGTAGGTACGCAAAGCTGCTTTGATATACTCGGCTGCTTCCGCTTGCCGATCGCTCCGGGCGGAGAGAAAATCTAACACAGAATAAGATTGAGCCGAATTGCGGAAATAATTGCCGATTGTCGGCTGCAAAACGTGGTCAACTAAGTTCTGCATCGAACCGACGCGAGAGATGACTTTCGGAGCATCTAAAGCGCCGACGTGAATGATTTGAGCTACTTCTAAATCGAAGGCAAAACCATCTCTAGAACGTACTGTTAAAGATGAAAGTTGAGAATCGTAACTGTGTCTTTCTATTTTGCTCGACCAATTCAAAACAATATTGGTAGTTGGTACTAATTCTACTTTCAAAATGCGAGTGTTCAGCGGATGTTTGCCCGGATAAAGCGGAGTTACCCACACCCCTTTATTCCCGACATTTACTAAGTTGCCGTGAGTGAAAGCAGCGCCGCTGACATCTTCCGAGGTTTGACCCACATAGGAAATCACGGCGCCGACATAGCCGATCGGGATTTCGGTCATCGGCACTTGGTCAACCCCGACAAACCAAGGATTTAAGTTCCACGAACCGGAAAGCAAAACCTGTTCCTGCAAACCGCGCCGCCCGCCAGCAGTGATAAATTTTTGCGAGTTTTGGAAGTTGTCATGATTCGGAACGATCGGGCCGGCAATTTCGCCATCTTGAATCGGAACGCCGTCATAAGTGGTGACAATTCCTACTTTATCCGGGGCAATCGTGTACAGTTTTAACTGTTCGGCTGTCATCCCGTGTTTGGGAGAATTTGCTGCTGTAATTACGGTAAACAATGCCGTGTTAATTCGATAGCTGCCACCAGTCAAAATTCCGAGTTGTCTCCCTTTTTCGCCGCCGCCTTTGAGGAATTTGCGAGCATCTTGAAAATTGTCGCATTCTGTGATTTTGCCGAGAATGCGCTGCGGTGGATTTGACTCGCCGCCTGCTGCGATCACCAGACCAATTTCGCCTTGGGGAACTATCGTCAGAGATTCTTTGCGAACGTTGTACTGCAAAGGCCAATAACCCCAATGCCAACCGGGGGGTAAAGTATCAGCTTGATATCCAGCTTCTCCGTTTAAGGCAATTAAATCGCCTGGGGGTAAAGACTTGCCGCCAAAGCTAAACTTTTTACTGACAATTCCGACTTCGCGATCGCCAATTACGACTAATCCGCCAAAAAATAGCGGTAGCACTAGAATAACTATCATACCGCCGATCGCGATCGGGATAAATCCACCCCCATCGAGCTGCATTCTCTGCACGGGAACAGTGGTACGCAACTGCCCTAGCTGCAACCTAGAATCAGGTTTTGCTGCTAGCTGAGTCGAGGTTTGTGTTAGGGGGATATCGCCAGCAGCCGTTACTGGCGAGGGTTTCAAAGTGGTAATTGCACTGAGAGCTAAAGATGCAGAAACAGCGGCTGCTAAATGTTTTAAAACCCGAATGTTGAGTTGAGATTTAGGCAAAAGTGAATAAAGCATTTTTTTCATACAAGCTGTAGAGTCTTATTACATCCAGCTTAGCCTTGATTCCAAAGTGGGTACATAAAACTTATTGAAATTCTGCGGTTATTTTTGTGCGAAAACAGGTTTTCCAGTCAATACAGACTGTTTGATAATACCAGCCGATCGCTTGACTCTCGGGCGATCGCTCTTTTTTAAGATGACTTTCTTAAAAGTTGTTTGATAAGATAGAAAGTAACCGCAATTCTATTGTTTGCCATGACGCTGAAAGAATTAGAGCCTCAATTGCTGGCACTCTCTGACGACGAAAAAGCTCAAGTGGTTCAACTGCTATCCCAAGGGAAAATTAGTCCTTGGCGCGGTATTGAAAAAACGCCTGGTGTTTGTGGTGGCAGTGCCTGCATTGCTGGAACTCGCATCACCGTTTGGGGGCTTGTAGAAGCTCGTCGGATTGGCTATAGCGAAGCCGATTTACTCACAAGCTATTTATCGCTATCTGCTACTGATATTGCCAACGCTTGGGCTTATGCTGAAGCCTTTCCCGATGAAATCGAAACCGAAATTCGGGAAAACGATGAAGTCATGTACGAGGATTTGTAGCAGATGGCACGTCTCTATGCCGATGAGCAATACCCCTATCCTGTTGTAGAATTACTGCGAGCTTTAGGTCACGATATTTTGACTGTCCAAGAAGCAGGCAGAGCTAATCAAGGAATTCCTGACTCGGATGTTTTAGCTTTTGCCAGTAGCGAAAAACGTGCCGTGATTACTGAAAACCGTAAAGATTTCTTTCGGTTGCATCGCATACAGCCCCTTCATGCTGGCATTATCGCCTGTACGAACGATCGCAATTGGGAAGCGCTGGCTAACCGAATCAATGCGGCTATTACAGCAGCAGAATCTTTGGAAGGTAAACTGATTCGTGTTGTTCGTCCTGCTGTGTGACGGTAGTTACTAATTTGTAGGGTGCGTCGCTGAGAAAAGAAACCGGGTTTTTATCGAATCTGTCGGCTGCGACGACATATCTGGGCAAAAACCCGGTTTCTAGGGCTTCACGCGCAAGTCCTATTTAAACAAATTGACCGCTTGTCGTCGATCGCACGCGGCGAATCCCAATCACCGAAGGCATCGGCGATCGGCGCCTGTCATTCTCAATATTACTCGGCCACAAACTGCCGCGAGCAACAGTCCGAGTTTGATTGAAAACAGCACCACTCAAATCCAACATTTCAATTTGGCGGCTGAGTACAGTACCATCATCGATCGGGCAATCTTCCCCAGGATGCTGCACCGCAAGCAACAGCGTATCTCCCACAAAAGTCGGGCCCGTCATTTCGCACCGATTCGGGCCGTAAGCAAACGGAATTACACTTCCTGCATTTGGGCCGTTCGTTGGAATGTAAAACAGCCAATTGTTGCCGAAAACACCAGTAAACTCTGACACATTGCCCGTTTTTTTATGGTCGATCGTCGCTTGTTTTGCCGCAGCACCGACATCAAAACCATTGTGCGTGCTAGTAGACATATCGGTGACACCCCAAATATTACCTTGAGTGTCAAAAGCCAAATTGTCTACACTAGCAAATCCCGATCCAGCCACAGAACCAGCCTCTCCACCTTGAGCAAAACGCTGCCAGCGGAAAGTCAAACCCGCACCGTCGGAACTATCTTCAATAATTTTGTAAATTCCTCCAGACTGCTGGGTGCTATTGAGGGCGGCAGTGTATTTAGCAACAGTAAAAATGCGAGAATCTGGATAACCGTCGCTACCCGGTGCGGCGTCAGTATAAGCAATGAAAACTTCCTTGGTAGTAGGATTAATTTCCAAATCTTCCGGTCGCGCCGTCGGAGTGCCACCAATTAAATTAGCAGCTAAAAAGGCATCAACTAAAACTGCACCTTGGCTGGTATAGAAATTAGCCAGACTTTTATTTCTGTAGCCAGCAAGTGTTGTTGCTTCATTAGTTATATCCGCTACAAATGAACCACCATCTTCAGTTTGACCTGCAATTCCGGCGCGTTTGGGTAAGCGAGTATTAGCATCTCTTTGAGCTTTGCCAAAACTTGCTAATTCCGCTTCGCCAAGTTTACTAGGACGTATCGGATTCGTCGGGCTATTTAATGCTAGTGGCAACCATCTTCCAGCACCGTTACGGTTGTATTGGGCGACGTATAAAGTGCCATCTTCAAACAAGCGGCTGTTGCTTTTATCTGCGGGATTGGTGACAGTACCGTTGCTAACAAATTTCCAGGTGTGTCCGCCGCGCCGATCGTCTCCCATGTACACTACTAACTTGCGGCCTGCTTCGGCGCGAATCGCGACGTTTTCGTGGCGGAAACGGCCTAAAGCGGTGTGTTTGCGGGGGCGGAAATTCGGATCTTGGAGATCGACTTCTACCATCCAGCCGTATTTTTCGCCGACTAAGCCGAATTCTTCGCCCGTCGTGCCCTTGGCGTAGCCCGTTTGGCCGCCGTTGGGTTTGACGTTTTCCTGAACTCCGACGAAGAATAGTTCGCTACCTTGGAAGTTTTCTTCGGCGGAGAGGATTGTTCCCCACGGGGTTGTGCCGCCGGAACAGTTGTAGGCTGTACCGACGATCCGGTTTCCGAGCCCGTCGCTGTTGACTTGGGCGAAGACTTGGGTGGCTGCGGGGCCCGTACCTGTGAGATATTTGTCGTCGCCTCGTCTGGTTCCCCAGGAGGTGACATCTTTGTATTTGTCCGCACGCTGGCTGTTGATTCCGAGGCCGGAAAGTCCGTGAATGCGTCGGTTGAGGGAATCGCGGGCGATCGCCCTAAAGCGTCCATCAGCTTGTTTGGTGATGCGGACGATCGATCCACCGAGATTGTATAGAAATTCGCCGAGGGTAGCGCGATTTTTTACGGATAAGTCTAAACCGAGGACAGCGCGATCGGTTGCGGGGAAAGATGCCACATCTGCCGGCGCTTCCGGTGCCACTTTCGACATCGGGAAGGATATGTATTCGTGGTTAACCCAGAGATAGCCATCGTCATTGCTGCCGCGAATCTCTACGAAGCCGGTGTAGTCGTTGTTGTAGCCAAAATAGTCTGCCGAATCGGGGAAAACTCGATCGCCCCAGCGAAGAATCACGTACCGTTCGTATTCCGGCGGGACAACCACATCGTCAACTACGTTGTAGCTGGTTAATCTAGTATTTTGCGAGGCCGCCATTACCGTACCCTGTCCGTTCAATGCAGTAGGCATAAAGCTCGACAATTCTTTATAAACTGGCAGTGGATGAGGTAGTCTTAACGGAGTGAAAGATAGAGGACTTAAGGCAGCTTCGGCCGAGGTGGAATTGATGCCGAATAGTTTTTCAGTGAGTTGAGGCGCAAGCACAGTCGTAGCTGCACTGCTACCGAAGAAAATTAACAGTTGTCGGCGAGTTATTTTAGACATAAATTCCTATTCAACCCAACATCCCTAATCATGATTTACCTAGAAATTTATCACTGTTAAATTAAGGGAAGTTAACCTTAAGGTTAATTAAAATTGGGAGATATTTAGGTTAACAAAAGGTTAACTGTTGTCTGTTAACTGTTGTCAGTAGTAACCAATAACCAGTAACCAATAACCAATAACCAATAACCAATAACCAATAACCAATGCCCCATGCCCCATGCCCCATGCCCCATGCCCCATGCCCAAATTCTTCAATCATCTCGAAAAGCCGGATCGTTTTGTCGGGATGCAGGCCGGCTGGGGGCGGGCACGTTAATAGTTTGCGATCGCCCTGAATTTCCCGACGAAATATAGCTATCTCTGAATCCCAGCAGGTATTGAGAATCAGCAAAATATCTAGTCCACTGTTCGATTCTCGAATCTTTCTGCCACTGGCTGCGGGATACTCTCGATCGCAAAACCGGAACTCTTTGTCGGCTGCGATCGGCTGTAATGATGATGGTAACTTCTGTTAACGCCGGATTTTCTTGAAACTCGCGGGCGATCGACAATGCGGCTAAATCTTCCGCCTGCTGAACTAAACCCGCGAAAGATTGACTATCGTCCGAATTTAAGGTAAGGTACGTTTCCTTAGCTTCTGCTAAACCGATCGATACACTTGTTGTTAAATTGATAGTTACTAGAATGACGGCAGACAAGAGGCGACGGTGCAAATTCATTAATCTTTCAACTAAATACTGACATTTGTCAATGATAATCAATAATAATTAACACTGAATTAAGCTGAGATTAAAATAATAAGGTCTACCCCGCGTTACTCAGAAAGTAACTAACAATAACCAATAACCAACAACCAATAACTAATAACCAATTCCCAATGAAATCAACAAAATGTGCGATCGCCCTTGGCAGCAATTTAGGCGACTCCCTCGCCACGCTCAAAAGCGCGATCGCAACTCTCAACAACACCCCCGGAATCGCCGTAAAATCCCATTCTAGCTGGTATCAAACCGCCCCCGTAGGGCCGCCGCAACCCGATTACATTAACGCCTGTGCCATCCTAGAAGTTACGCTACAACCACAACAATTGCTAGCAACTTTATTAGAAGTTGAAATAAAATTTAATCGGATTCGCCGCGAAAAATGGGGGCCGAGAACCCTCGACCTGGATTTGCTGCTGTACGATGATTTAATCCTAGAAACTCCGACACTGACTTTACCTCATCCCCGGATGACCCAAAGAGCTTTTGTATTAGTACCTTTGGTAGAAATTGCGCCGGATTGGGCGCATCCTGTGACGAAAAGTGCGATCGGCCAAATCCTGAAAACCGCAGACTGTTCCGGAGTGCAAAAAATGAAAGTGTAGAAAATGAGCAAAATTCAGGGCGGCGATCGCCTATGATGTCAAATCCGTTGGCATCGGAATTATGTAGTGCGAGCGTCCCGCTCGCGATTTGGGTAGCGAGCGGGACGCTCGCACTGACAGCATCCAAATTATTATTCCGATGCCACCGGAAACGATATCATGTCTTAAATCGGTGCAATCAAACATTATTCGCTTCTCACTTATGTCGATCGGTCAAGAACTACCCCAACTCCTCAAACAGCGCCTATTTTACCAAGGGCGCAAATTCAACTTTGATGTAGCCAGCCTCCGCCTTCCCAACGGTTCCGAAGGCGATTGGGAATGTATTCGCCACCCAGGCGGAGCACTAGCAGTTCCCGTTACCCCCGAAGGTAAACTCGTCTTGGTGCGACAATACCGCTTCGCCGCCAAAGGGCGGATTTTAGAATTTCCCGCAGGTACAGTCGAAATCAATGAAAACCCCGCCGAAACTATCAAACGGGAAATCGAAGAAGAAACCGGATATCGCGCCGGAAAATGGCGGGAATTAGGCAAATTTATGCTAGCACCCGGTTATTCTGACGAAATCATTTATGCTTTTTTAGCACAAGATTTGGTCAAACTAGAACAGCCGCCAGAACAAGACGATGATGAAGACATGGAGACAGTTTTATTCACTCCAGAAGAATTAGAAAAAGCTATCTTAGCCGGGGAACCAATTGATGCGAAATCTATTTCTAGCTTCTTCTTAGCGCGTCCTTTTTTGACTTAAAGCAAAGTTGTTCAGTTGACAGTTGACAGTTGACAGTTGACAGTTGAGGAAGGAAGAGGATTGGAGTAATAAATAGTCTGATTTTAATTTATCCCGATCGGGGAGAGGCTTTCAACCAATTCTTTCTGGTAACCAGCCCCCGGATTCATTGATTCGCATCTTGAACCGGGGGAATGAGCGGGATAGAGACTATGAAAAGCTCTGCATTCTAACAATCCCCGGCTCGATCCGTGGGAGTCAATCTAAAATCTAAAATCTAAAATCTAAAATCTAAAATCTAAAATCGAATGTCTGATTTAATTTTATTTTGGCACCGTCGCGACTTGCGTATTTCTGACAACATTGGACTCGCAGCAGCACGCCAGCAAAGTCCGAAAGTAGTCGGGATTTTTTGTCTCGATCGCAATATACTCGATCGCGATGACGTAGCGCCAGCCAGAGTTACCTACATGATAGGTTGCTTGGAAAAACTCTCCTCACGTTACAGCGAAGCAGGCAGCCAATTACTAATAATTCAAGATGACCCGCGTATGGGAATACCGAAATTAGCCGCGGCACTTAATGCTAAAGCAGTATTTTGGAACAGAGATGTAGAACCCTATGCAAATGAGCGCGATATATCCGTATCAAACGCCCTCCAACAAGCAGGAATAAAAGTTAAAAACTTCTGGGATCAAGTTCTGCACGCCCCGGACGAAATACGGACTGGTACAGGGAATCCCTACACAGTTTATACACCATTTTGGAAAAAATGGAATAGCCAACCGAAAGCCCAAGCTGTAGAGACACTGCCGATAAATTATCCGCAATTAATGACGGGATTAACCGCAGAAGAACAAGAAATAGCCAACCAAACAGGTGCCATGAAAACACTGCCAACGGCCTTGAGTTTGGGATTCATTTGGGAAAATCCATTAGTAATAGAACCCGGAGAAGGTGCCGCGCAAAAAAAATTAGAAGAATTTTGCGAGAACGCTATTTACGAATATCAAGAACAGCGCAATTTCCCCGCAAATAAGGGTACATCAGAACTCAGCGCCGCCCTCAAATTTGGTGCAATAGGCATCCGCACTGTTTGGCAAGCTACCCAGATAGTAATGGACACTTGCCGCAGCGAAGAAGCCTGCACAAGTATCCGCACTTGGCAACAGGAAATAGCGTGGCGGGAATTTTACCAACACGCGATGTATAACTTCCCTGAATTAGCAGATGGCCCCTACCGTAAAGCATTCAAAGACTTTCCCTGGGAGAACGATGAAAAGCTGTTTCAAGCTTGGTGCAGGGGCAAAACTGGCTATCCAATTATTGATGCGGCAATGCGGCAGTTAAATCAAACAGGTTGGATGCACAATCGATGTCGGATGATAGTTGCTAGTTTCCTCACCAAAGATTTAATTATTAACTGGCAGTGGGGCGAAAAATACTTCATGCAAAAATTGATTGATGGCGACCTTTCTGCTAACAATGGCGGCTGGCAGTGGAGTGCATCGAGTGGCATGGATCCGAAACCTTTGCGAATATTCAATCCCGCCAGTCAAGCTCAAAAATTTGACCCGGAAGGGGAATATATTCGGCACTGGGTTCCAGAATTGCGCCGAGTGGATACTAAGCTTTTGCTAACTGGAAATATTTCGCCTATAGAACGTCGGCTGCTTCATTATCCAGATCCGATTGTAGATCACAATCAACAGCAGCGCAAGTTTAAGGAACTTTTTAAACAGCAAAAAATCGTTGAGTAGATGATTTTTTGTTTGTAGTGAGGACTTTAGTTTTTTTAATAGGTGTTCATTATTAGGTACGTTGTTGCGCTTCAGCGCTCTTTATCTATCAATGAGGTTTACTTAAGATTTTCCTTCGAGAGGAACGAAGCAAACTGTATCTATTTTTCATAGAAGTTTCACGAGTAGCAATCTTAAGTGAACCGTATTGCTTGATATATAAGAAAGAGCGCTGAAGCGCAACTACGTACCTTTGACTACCAGTTTTCAGTTAACTGTATTGCTCTATATATAAGAAAGAGCGCTGAAGCGCA
>NZ_JAEQCT010000032.1:85946-107558 GCF_020738205.1 Microcoleus sp. PH2017_24_DOB_U_A | reverse complement strand
TGAAGCGCAACTACGTACCTTTGACTACCAGTTTTCAGTTAACTGTATTGCTCTATATATAAGAAAGAGCGCTGAAGCGCAACTACGTACCTTTGACTAGCAGTCTTAAGTGAACCGTACTGCTTGATGTATAAGAAAGAGCGCTGAAGCGCAACAACATACCTTAATGCACAAGTTATAATAAATTTAAATAAATCGGAGGTTGAAATGGTAACGCTGCAATTAAGGCAAATCAGTGTGCCGCCAGGACATAGACTGCTGTTGAACGATGTCAACTGGCAGGAATTTGAGGCGATTTTAGAGGAGTTCGGAGAACACCGTGGCTCTAGAATAGCTTACAGTCAAGGAACTTTGGAGATTAGGATGCCCCTACCAGAACATGAGAAGGCTAAAATTATTATTGGCTATTTAGTAAAAATTTTGTTTGAGGAACTTGAAATTGACTTTGAACCATTTGGTTCGACGACTTTCAAACGAAAAAGTATGTTGCAAGGAATTGAGCCTGATGAATGTTTTTACATCCAGAATTACGCTCGAATGATTGGCAAAAAGCGCATCGACTTAACTGTCGATCCGCCGCCGGATTTAGCAATTGAAGTCGATCTCACTTCCAAGACTCAACTGGATGCTTACGAGGCGCTGGGAGTCCCGGAAATCTGGCGCTATGAAAATAAAAGGCTTGAGATTAATGTTCTTGAAGATGGGAAATATGTTGAATCGGAATTTAGTCCGATATTTCCCAATCTGCCAATTATTGAAGCGATTTCTCAATATTGCGAACAAAGTCAAACCGCGGGGACGAGTCAAACTCTCCGATTGTTTCGCAAATGGGTTAGAGAGCAAGTACAAAATTGATATGAAATCTTCTGTTTTTTGACACCAAGCGTTATCATCCCGTTATATTGTTAATTTCGCTGTTGGGAAATTGAGAGAGAATAAGGGTGTTGACCTTGCGATCGATCGCCCACGAAAATCACGTAAGTCCCCTTGTCTCCATAACCAGAAAATTCTACATTCCCCGCAGCAGCATTCGCCGGTAGGACGCAGAAACGACCCCTCGGCCCCTGAATCATCAAACTGGGAGCTCCCGCAGTTTGTACTGCAATCCGCCAGTAAGGCAAATCCTGCGTTACTTCGATGACTTGGTTGGGGCCTTGGGCCACGAAACCGCAGTCGCCACTATTGTTCGGGCCGCCGGAAACTCCCGAAACTCTCAGCGGTTCGGGAAATCCTGGAGCAATTTGCAGCGGTTGGCTCCGAATAGCTCCGGCATCCGCTAAAATCATTGCCAAGGCTACGGTTACGATCGGGCTAAACCACCGTTTGTCGCGATCGCCCGCACAGTGTATCTTCATATTTCCTCACACAATGGGATTTAGTCCTACTTCTTTAGACGATAGATGATAATTGCGGTTCCAAACACGTGGATCTCAATCAAGTAAAATCTACCTAATTAAAGTAAAATATAGATCGCTAACAAGCTTGCTGTGTATGTCTTTGACAGTTGACAGTTGACAGTTGACAGTTGACAGTTGACAGTTAACTAATGACCAATGACTAATGACTAATGACTAATGACTAATGACTAATGACTAATGACTAATGACTAATGACTAATGACTTCTTCCTTCTACTTAACTACTGATTTTTTTTATGAATCCTCAAAATAACTTCAATTGGCAGCAAGCGATCGGAGAACTCAAAGCTAAACTAGAACGATCGCCTCTCATCCAACAAAATCCAGACAGCTATCAAGCGATCGGAACCTTCTACAATCAATCTCTAGAGAAGTTTCAGAAACTCCCCAAACCGGGACAGGTGGCAGTCTTTGCCGTCGGAGCGATCGTTGTTCTGACAGTCTTCAATAGTATCGTACAGCTACTTTCCGCCGTGATGACTCTTGGCGTTCTCGGAGTGCTAATCTACATAGCGTATAAATTGGCAATATCTCCTGATTCCTCCAACTAAGGATTAACAATAGGAAATTATAAATATGTCTAACCCAACTGCACCCGGTGATATTAATCAACCCGATCCGTCTTGGCAAAGACAATCCCAGCCAATGCCACTGCTGGTTCGCCGGTGTGGCGCTTGGACTGTTGAAATTTCGTTAATCGCAGCTAGCGCCCTGGTTCCCTTCAGTATCGGGGCACTGGTTAACAAAGAAGCTCAAACCGTGCCACTCAATCCCTCGGTAGCAGCAGCATCGGAAACTGTTGCCCGTGTTTTGGCCATCCCCGTGCGCGATCGCAACCCCAGAGTTGCACCCCTAACTAATCTATTCTGGTCGGGGGCGCTGCTGGCGCCGGCAGCTTTAGCGGCGTGGCAGTTGTTTTTGCTCGCCAGAATCGGTCAAACTCTCCCGAAACGCTGGTTCGGAGTGAAAGTTGTCACAGCCTCGGGTACTCCTCCGGGTTGGGCGCGGGTGCTGGTTCGCGAAAGTTTGGGGCGCTGGGGAGTGCCTCTGGGCGTCGCTTACGGGGTTTGGCGCTTGACTGGCGCGTTTCCAGATTTAATCATTTTAGGGGCGTTGAGCGGCTTGGCAGTGCTGGCAGATGGCGCTTTTGGATTGCGCTACAAACGGCAATCGGGGCACGATCGCCTTGCGAATACTTTGGTGGTCAATAGTCGTGAAGCGAAGCTATCCCGTAGGGAATCGCACCAACTGTCACCCAATCCTGTCCAGAGTCAAGATTGGACTGAGGAAGACGCGCAAATTGCGGCTTTGGTTTTGACTCCAGAAACCAATATGAAAGAAGATCCCAGTCTGTGGAATTGGATTCGCCAACATCCGGGGACAACTTTAGTGATAGTTACTATTGGCAGTGCGGGATTGATTTTAAGTTTGTTTGTTGGCACTCTGATCTACACTCAAAGTCAAGCTAATTTGCGGGATTCTCGGCAGCGGAATGACGAGTTATTTGTAGCTTTAGTTAGCAAATTGTCTCCTGCTTCGGCTAGCGGAACATCGGGGAGGCGATCGGCTATTTTGGCTTTGGGGGCGGTGGAAGACTCCCGCGCCGTACCCCTGTTAGCGGATTTGCTGGCTCAAGAAGAAAGCAAGGCGATGCTGGACGCGATCCAGCAAGCTTTAGTCAGTACCGGGCCGAAAGCTTTACCTGATTTGCAGCGGTTGAACCAAGCCCTCAGCAATGACCTCGAATCCCTGCGCTACGGTGGAAAGACTCCGGAACGCGAGTTAGCGGCTACCCGCCAGCGAACAGTGCAAAGGGCGATCGGCAAAATTCTCACAGTGTATAGCAGCCAGCTCAACGGCGCCGATCTGAGCCGCACAGATTTAGGTCAAAGTCCTGCCGGCCCGGGTCAGTTTACTTTAGTATTAGACAAAGTTGACTTATCAGGAATTAAGCTGAGAAAAGCCAATTTAACAAATGCCAGCTTGCAGGGAATTCGCTTTTATGGCACCGGCGAAGACAGGCGTCCTGGCACATTTGACGATTGGATTTCTGACTTAAGCGAAGCTAATTTTGAAGGAGCAAATTTAACCGGAGCATCTTTTAACAGCGCCGTAATGAACCGCACTACTTTTGTGCGCGCTGTTCTGAACAAAGCTAATTTGTCAAGCGGAAATTTGAATGGAGCTAATCTTAGCAACAGTCTTTTAATTGGGGCGAATTTGCAGCAAGCAATGTTAAAAGAGGCAAGCTTTACCGGGGCAGATATCGGCAGCGCCAATTTTTCGGGAGCCAATTTAGAAAGTGCGCGTTTGGGCAAAGTCAAGGCTCAAGGCACTCAGTTATCTCTAACAAATTTGTCTAAATCGGAATGGCAAGGTGCTGATTTGTCCGGTGCTGATTTGAGCGGCGCAAATTTACAAAATGCTGATTTAAGTTCGGCTAAACTTGCCAACGCGAATTTAAAAGATGCTCGATTGCAAGATGCTAATTTGCGGAATGCGGACGTGAGTTCGGTTGATTTTAGAGGTGCGAATTTAGCGGGAGCTAATTTTCAAGGCGCTGTTTTCCTGGGGAAGGGGACTTCGGATCAGTTTATTCAAAGTCAGGCTGGTAGCAAATCAGGTCGATTCCAAGGTGTTAATTTTTCCGAGGCTAAGAATTTAGATCAAAGTCAAATTGCTTACATTTGTTTGCAGGGAGGGACTCATCCGAAGTGCCCGCCAAAAAATTAAGACTTGGTTCGTAGTGAGGACTTTAGTCCTTCTTTTTTGCGGGCTAAAGCCCTCACTACGAACCTTTATTTTTCTGTCTTTTGTTTGGTAGGATGGATGGCTCCACATACTACCAATTAGATAAGAAGGGCTGAAGCCCAACAACGTACCTTATAAGAAGGGCTGAAGCCCAACAACGTGCCTTACCTTTTTGAGAAGTGCTATATTATGCAATAGCATCGGCACTTACAAGAGTCTCGAATTGTGCTAATAGCATTCCATCAGTGTTATTTGCAACTCCAAAAATTTTAGGTAACTGGCCTGTTTCAACTAGAACTTGTCTGACTTCTCGGTTAGATATATCGGCTAAATTTTTGTTATTGAGAATGGCATTAACGGCCGCAATACCGACACCTTGACCAACTGCTACATTGAATTCTACAATTCTGCCCACAGCACAAGCAAGCCCTTCAAATCCAGAACAGGGACTGACAACTGCCAGGTTAGGAACATTGTTCATTAATGCGTGGCGGATGCCAATATTGAAGGTAGGCTGTTGGAACATCAGACTTTTAAACCACCCTCGACTCTTTGCTTTGTCGCCAATCCCCGGAATGCCTCCCCGGACATCAAAATGATAGCTAAATGTTCCCAGTGCTTCAGTAGCTGGTACGCCACCATGCAGCATTTGTGCGCCTATTAAAGGTTCTACAACTCCCGTCACATTCCCAGCGTGTCTGATATAAAGTTCTGAAGCCGGAGTAACATAGGTAGCCCCCAAACTTTTCAGCCAAGTGGTCAGAAATGACATCTCTTTTTGCATATTAGCTGTGGGTTTGCTCCCGTTTCTCGCTAAGGCTTCTGCTTCGCTACCAGTGACTGCAAATAACAGCGCATTCCACGAAAGTCTTTCGTCTGGAAGTATGGCGATATTTCCTTCGTCTAAAATTATGCCAGTTTCAGAAAAAGATAGCTTTCTGCCTCTAAAAGAGTGGTATGCTACAGACAAAGCTGGCGATCGCACATCAATGTAATCGTTGCCCGCCCACAGAGTTTTGAGATTTCCTCTGGTGTCGATCATTTCCAGGCGGAGTTCTTCTGCTAGCTTGGCATCTTTCCCCGCAGCAGACAGCAAAAATTTTTGAGCCTCAGAATCGGCAAGGTTTGTGAAGCGTTTTAGATAAATATAATCGAGTTCTTTCAGTCTTCTGACACTGAGTCCTTGAGTTTCAAAAACTAGGGTGACTGGAAGTTCTGAGTTAGGCAAACCAAAGGTTTCAAATCCATTCAGCTTTCGCACACCTGCGGCTTGAGCTAATTCGCCATTGACAGTGGCATCAATAAATTGTTTTGCTACATAAACTGTCCCTTTTGAGGTAATTATGCTAGTAATTTTTTTGCCTTCTTTATTGATTGATTTAATTTCTACTTTGCCCAGGAGTGCAACTCCTGCTTGTACCAGCATTGCTTTCAGGGCTGCGGTGGCTTTGCTGGGGTCAAGGGCGATCGCGCTGACACCAGATTTTTGCAGGAATTCTTTATAGATTGTCGGCGGTGAACCGAAGGGGTCTAAATTTAAAGATTTTTGGAGTTCTTGACTAACCTGACTTCGATCTAAATAAGCGAGGCCGCCTCTGACTAAATGTCCGCCAATTCCTTCTTGCAAGCTTCCTTTAGACATCAGCAAAACTCGCGGATAAAGCTTTGTCCGGCGGCGGTATTCTCTGGCTGCTGAGATAACAGCTAGAACTCCTGGAACTTCATCACCAAAGCAGATGATATCGTAAGAACGTAGATCCATGAGCATTATTTAATCACGTCTCCCGATCGCCATTTTGTCGATCTGCATCTCAATTTTTGCCATCAAACTCTCTGTCTGTTCCAAATAAGGCCGCATCTTTCCTAATTTTTTTGATAATTTTCACACATTTCGGGACGCAAAAATCGGGATTTTCGGGAAAATCTTGCGTTTAGGGCGATCGCGATCGGTGAAAAAACTCGGTTGGCGATCGCCCGCAGGCTGCGTCATTCTGGCACTCTTTCCTCTCAATTAGCTTATATTATCAGGATCTATCCCCAACTCGCGCAATCGTTCAGCTAGTCGATCGGCGCGCTGGGCTAATTCCTTCACCTGTTCTTCAGGAGTCAGATAGCGTTTGCCATCCGCATCGTACCAATACAACCATTCCCTTGTCACCCCAGAATAATTGCCCCTTTCACAACCAATTCCCAAACCAATTTCTGGCATCCAAACTAGATTTCCTGGCTGTAACTCATACTTGCCATTGACTAACTTATGTACTTCCAAACGGGGTTTGCGGCGGCGAGAAGAATAAATGACATAGTAAAGTATGCCTAAACTTTGATATTCTTCCAACTTGGCGGTATATTCGTTGCGATAAGTTGGGGAAACAACTTCGAGGACAAAAGTTGGCATCACTTTTTCCTCCCATACCGCGTAACTGGGACGCAATTCTTCGTCATAAAACCTTTCCACACCTAAACTCAAGAAAGCATCTGGCACAATAGCTGGTTTGTCAGGGTGATGGTAAAGACCCATATCTATGCCAAAAAACCAGTCCATGCGTTCTGCCCAAATTATGAGCAATATTGCTTTCAGCAATCCTGGTATTAATTCTTGCAGTTCGTTATCCACTGGTGTTTCATCTGAGTCTGGTAGTTCTTCTGCTGAGGGCCAGTGCTTCGGGAAGTTGTAATTTAACATGGCGGCTTTTCTCAAAACTCATTAATATTATAGCATTGAGTTGTTGGGTGTTCTTTTGTATTTGATTAAGAATATTATGG
The DNA here is from genome assembly GCF_020738205.1 of Microcoleus sp. PH2017_24_DOB_U_A. Lineage (NCBI taxonomy): Bacteria > Bacillati > Cyanobacteriota > Cyanophyceae > Oscillatoriales > Microcoleaceae > Microcoleus > Microcoleus sp. PH2017_24_DOB_U_A. Next base: position 100,624 of record NZ_JAEQCT010000032.1, on the reverse strand, counting down.
ATCGCAAAGACGCTAAGTAAGAAAAGGAAGAAAAGCAAGATGATAGGTAATATTGACTTATTTGATCTGAATTAATTTTTGTAAAATATCGGCCCAGAGTTGCGCGATCGACTAAACTATGTCTAAGCAGTCGGTTCTAATGGGGAACAGCCATTAGAGGAAACGGGGAAAGTTTGGTGCAAATCCAACGCTGTCCCGCAACTGTAATGAGGTTTGTAGTAAGGACTTCAGTCCTCTACCTCTCAAGTCAGAACGCCCGCCGATGTGTTGGTTCACATAGTCTCATCCGCGAGGTACTTGATGAAGGCGCGAAATCGGAAATTAGTCAGCCTGGGATTGATGGCTGGCTTGAGTTGTTATCTTGTCTTGGGTTCGGCAACACCGGCCGCTGCTATGCACATTTCAGAAGGTTTTTTGCCTGTACAATGGGCTGCGTTTTGGTGGATGGTGGCTTTGCCTTTTTTTGTGTTGGGTTTGCGTGAAATTACTCGCATTACCAAAGAACACCCGGAACTTAAACTATTACTAGCTTTGGCGGGTGCGTTTACTTTTGTGCTTTCTGCTTTAAAAATTCCATCGGTAACGGGGAGTTGTTCTCACCCAACGGGTACGGGTTTGGGTGCAATTTTGTTCGGCCCTTCGGTGATGGCTGTACTTGGTGCTTTAGTGCTGTTGTTTCAAACGTTATTGTTAGCGCACGGCGGGCTGACAACGTTGGGGGCGAATATGTTTTCGATGGCGATTGTTGGGCCGTTTGCTGCATATTTTATCTATCAATTGCTGATGCGAACTGGTAAACAAAGGTTGGCAATTTTTTGTGCGGCTGCTTTGGCAGATTTGCTGACTTATGTGGTGACTTCGATGCAGTTGGCATTGGCTTTTCCGGCAGCGAGTGGCGGTTTTATGGCTTCGTTTCTCAAGTTTGCTAGTATCTTTGCGATTACTCAAGTACCTCTGGCGATTAGTGAGGGATTGCTGACTTTATTGGTTTGGAATTGGCTGCATTCTTACGGAAAACCAGAGTTAGAAATTCTGAAATTATTGAAACAGGAGTCATAAAGTCGTGAATCAAAAACCTACAAAAAATCAGCAAGCTAGTTCGCAACAAAATTGGATGTTAGTAATTGCAGTTGTCGCCCTTGCGGTGATTCCCCTAGTTTTTGTGCGGGGTGAATACGGCGGATCGGACGATCGCGCACAGAAAGCAATTACCGAAATTCAACCCGATTATAAACCTTGGTTCAATCACTTGTTTGAACCGCCTAGCGCTGAAATTGCCAGTCTATTATTTGCGACTCAAGCGGCGCTGGGGGCTGGTGCGATCGGATATGCGATCGGGCTTTATAAAGGTCGATCGCAATCTCAGCAATCTGATGATAAATCGCCGCTGGAATGAATCATCAGATTGATAGTCTGGCTTACACCAATCGTTTGCGTGGGTTGCCGCCAACTCACAAATTATCGTTTGCGATCGCCCTTTTGATTCTATCTCTGCTGTCTGGGGCGATCGTCCAATTGTCGATCGCCCTGTGGTTAGCAGTCTGGATCGTCATCTATGCGGGCATTCCGGGGAAACTTTATCTGCGGTTGTTGTCGCTACCGTTGATGTTTTTGCTGACGAGTTTGCCTGCTTTGGCGATTAATGGAATTGAGTTAAATCAAATCCCGGCAATGCAGTGGGATATTTGGCAAGGTTGGGGAATTAGCATCGGCAATTTGTATCTGTATGTGAGTCGCACTGGCTTATACCAAGTGAGTCTGTTATTCCCGCGCACCTTGGCATCGACAAGTTGTATGTATTTCATCCTGTTGACGGTGCCATTCACAGAAACCTTGCAAATCCTCAGAAAATTGCGCTTTCCGCCGTTGTTGACAGAACTTTTGTTGTTGATGTATCGGTTTATTTTTAGCTTATTGGCGATCGCAGATGAACTTTGGATCGCCCAAAACTCGCGCTGTGGCTATCGCACTTGGAAACTGGGAATGCGTAGTTTAGGCATTTTAATCGGGCAATTACTTCAGCGAACTTTGGTAAATTACCGTCAAGTTTCGTTGAGTTTAGCATCGCGTGGCTTTAATGGAGAATTGCGGGTTTGGCATTCTTCCCCTTACAAAACTTCGCGAAGATATACATTTGAAGCCGTGTTTGGGTGCACGGTTTTAACTTTGTTAAGTGTGTTATTTCAAAGTTGAAAATAAATAAAGAAATGAGGAGACGGCAGTGCCGTGTCTCTACAATATGATTTTGGGTAGGGACACGGCATTGCCGTCTCCTCTATCCTGAGTGAAGATATGACTTTTATGAACATAATCAATGACTTTAATGAATTGACTCCACAAGAAACCTGTTGAATAATTGTAGTCAACACTTATCTTGTGGAAATCCTATGATAAATAAACGACTCCTCAAAAAAATAGCTTTTTCATTACTAGCATCATTAAGCCTACTGTTAGTCACAGTAACTCATGCAGCAGCCCAACAACTACCGTTCTACTGGGACAACATCAATGTTGCGATCGATGTTCAGACCAACGGAGATATGTTAGTTACGGAAACGCAAAAATATGTATTCACAGCAGCATACAACAATGAACGGTATCGCTATATTCCGTTAGATAAAGTCGATGCAATTCAAGATGTGACCGTTGCCGAAAATAATCAAATAATTACCAGTAGCACTGGAACTGAAAACAATCAACTTTGGATTCGTTGGCAACATGAATTAAAGCCGCCAGACACACATACTTTTGTGATTAAATATCGTGTGGTAGGTGGATTGCAGTTAGATGGTGGGAATACTCTAGTTTATTGGAAAGCGATTGCAGCAGGTCGAAAAGCTCCAATCAATAGCGGAAAAGTTACGGTGAAATTACCAGCAGCTTTATCAGGGAAAGTTCTGTCGTTTACCAATTTTGGTGCAGCAGCAGTTCCCCGTCAAGTAGATCCTAAAACTTTTGAATTTGTGGCAAGTCAGGCTATTCTACCGGAACAAGAATTAGAAGTGCAGATTACATTTCCGCAGGCAATTCTGAATATACGTCAACCTACTTGGCAACAAAATGGTAATCAATCTCAATCTACTTCGGAAAAAGCGGGCTTTCCCATGATTTTTGTAATGTTTTGGTTCGGGTTTGTGATGTTTTCGATTAGTGGCAGTGCTCGCAGTGATAGTCTTAGTAGCGGTGGTAGCGACTATGACAGTGGCGGCGGTGGTGGCGGTGGCGGTGGCGGTGGCGGTGGTGGCGGTGGCGGCGGTGGTGGCGGTGGCGGTGGTGGTTGATATCAATGGGACTTACGCCACAATCAAAGAAACCGGGTTTTTAGCTAATCTGTGGGTTATAGCGAAGTATTTCGGAAAAAACCCGGTTTCTGGCTATCCGTTGATATATTGATATCCCCCAAATTCAGGAGACGGCAATGCCGTTTCCCTACAAATAATCGGGTAGGGAAATGGCATTGCCGTGTCCGAATTTGCTTGATTTTGAGATAAACCGATCGCACTCCCTACAAAATCATATTCAAAATATGACTTTTATGAACATAATTCATGACTTTAATGAATTGACCTCAACAGAAATCTATTGAATACTGATTGTAGTAAACAAATTTCCCGTACATTTGAGCTTAAAGCAGGTTAAAAACTATGACTAAATCACGTTGGCTTCGCAAGCTTTTACCCTTGGCAGTATCTGTAGCAACCACGATCGCACTAGCAGGCACTTTTGCCCCACCAACTCCCGCACAAACCAATCCGCCACCTCCCCAACCCCAACCAGTCCAACCAGCGACAGAAGAAGGTTTTACCATCCCGATTTGGATCTTTCCCGTAGGCGCAATGTTCCTTGTGTTCATGTTTATCCCCAAAATTGGTTGGACTTTGGGCTTAATTGCGATCGGCGAACGAGAAGTAGGCATTGTTACCAAGAAATTCTCCAGCAAAAACTTGCCATCCAGTAGATTGATTGCCCTTGATGGTGAAGGAGGTTTGCAAGCAGATACCCTTCCTCCCGGCTGGCATTTTGGTTATTTTCCCTGGCAATATAGCGTTCGCAAAGAACCTGTTGTTGTAGTCCCTCAAGATGAAATTGGGTTAATTATTGCCAATGACGGAGCCACTATTCCCTCCGATCGCATTTTAGGCAAAGTCGTCGATTGCGACAACTACCAAAATGCCCGCAAATTCCTCACCGACGGTGGCGAAAAAGGACGGCAACTAGCAATTCTCACCACTGGTACTTATCGAATCAATACGGCTGTATTTGAGGTGATTACTTCAGCTAATGCCGCTGCAAAAGGTATGCAGCCATCAGAACTTCATCTATACAAACTTGCTCCGGATCTCGTGGGAATCGCCAACGTGCTCGACGGGGTTCCGATTGATGAAGGTGAAATCGCTGGGCCGATTATTCCCGGTCACGACAACTTCCAAAAAGCGCAATCCTTCATCAAAGGTGGCGGGCGCAGGGGCTTGCAAGAACAGGTAATTTTATCTGGTTCTTGGAACCTGAACCCTTGGTTTGTGAAAGTTGAAGAAGTGAAAATGACCGAAGTGCCGATCGGCTATGTTGGCGTAGTCATTTCCTATGTAGGGGAATCGCACAAAGATGTCAGCGGTGTGGCTTTTACCCACGGAAATCTCGTCAACAAAGGTGATAAAGGCGTGTGGGTAGAACCGCTTTACCCAGGCAAACATCCGATCAATACAAAGGTGATGAAAGTCGAACTTGTTCCCACTACCGATGTAGTTTTAAACTTCACAACACGGTTCAGCGGAGAACACGGCTACGACTCGAAATTAAGCGCTTTGAAATTGCTTTCTTTTGACGGATTTACCTTTGAGTTAGAAGTTTTTCAAATCATTCATATCGGTACTTTGGATGCACCGAGAGTCATTTCGCGGCAAGGTTCGATGCAAAATCTCATCGACCAAGTGTTGCGTCCAATTGTGGGCAATTACTTTCGGAATTCGGCTCAAGAATATACGATTCTCGACTTTTTAATCGCACGCAGCGAACGCCAAGCAGAGGCCGCCGAACACGTCCGTCAAGCCTTACGTGCCTATGACGTGCAGGCTGTGGACACGCTGATCGGTTTGATTTCGCCGCCAGCAGAGTTGATGCAAACATTGACCGATCGCAAAATTGCTCAGGAACAGGAAAAAACCTACGAAGTACAGCGGATTTCAGAGTATCAGCGTCAAGAATTGGTGCGCGCAACTGCGATCGCCAATATTCAAAATCAGGTGGTAGCGGCGGAACAAGGGGTGAAAATTGCTCAATTGAGTGCAACTGCTGCGATCGAACACGCAAGTGGTGAAGCAGAAGGGATTCGGTTAATGGGACAAGCAAAAGCGGATGCTTATCAAGTTGGTGTTAATGCCCTCGGTACGCAGAGTTACACGCTGTTGCAATTGATGCAAGCGGTTTCGGATGGTAGCGTTCGCGTTGTTCCCGATGTCACAGTCAATGGTAACGGCGGTAGTGGGGGTTTGTTGGATGGTTTGATGGCAATGTTGCTGCGGAATGAAACAAGTAAAAATGGAGAAAATGGAGCAGATTCGCCTGTAATTAATGTGAAGAAATCTAAGTCTGTTGTTGTGGAACCTGTGGCCGAATCACCTGTAGTAAAAGTGCATTCGGTGGAGTCGGTGGAGTCTCCTGATCGTTCACCAGTTGCTCAGTCTGTGGCTGTTGCTGAGACTGATATTGATGCAGCATTTGGTGAATTGTTAGATATTTGAGTTGAGTGTAATTGGTAGAGAGGACGACTGTCCTCTCTGAAGGCTTTTTGTCTAAAACTTTACTATTTAGGGAATTAGAGGTGCAAAATTATGACACTTACATTTGGAGACAAACACATGAATTTACCAAAGCCGATCGCACTTACTTGTAGTCCACTCATCGCTGTAGCATTATTATTTAGTTGCTTTTTCAAGATCCATCGATAATGTCTCGAATTTGATTGGCTGGGATGTCATCTTGGTCTGACTTCGAGTAGATAACGACGAGTAAGATGTAGGTATCACCGCTGAGTTGATAGATAACTCGATAGCCACCACTTTTGCCCTTTTGGATGTCGCTGTTTTTCAGGCGAACTTTGAATACGGTGTAGCCAGTTCCGGGGATTTGGTCGCCGATGAAGTTGCCAGACTGTAGCTCGTCAAGTAGCGGTTTTAGGTCGGTGCGGATGCTACGATAGCGTTTAATGAGGGTGCGAAGTCGCGTTTTGAACTCATCGGAAAAGACAAGCTCGATTTGGGGTGTCTCGTTAGTCATCTATGCCATCCCACAGTTCGGAAATAGGGTGTAATTTACCTTCTTTAACTTGCTGTAGGGATGTACGGAGGCTGGCTAGGACAAGTTCGGCGGGCTCGTCATCGATATCTGCGGGTGGAATGACGATATTGCGATCGATTAATAGTTGGTAAAAGTCGTCCACAGACATTACAGCAAGTTGAGCGGCTTGATCGAGACGGAGGCTGTGTTGCTGATAAAGTACGATCGCAAGTTCGAGTCGTACATCGGCTTCAGTCAGAGGTAGATTGTCGGGAAGGGCGATCGTAATTTGCATGATTTAAGGTTTAATTTCAGAGATATAAGACGATCGAACTTATAGTTGCACACAAACACATGAATTTACCAAAGCCGATCGCACTTACTTGTTCTACGATCCTAGCATTACCTGGAAATGCACTGTGTACGATCGCACCATAAACGCGATCGCACACAGCAAAAATTCCTGAAACCCCTGTGGGGGAGGCATCTTGCCCACCCCAAACATCCAAATATGACTTTTATGAGTTTAAATTAGTGAATTTAATGAATTGACTTTAACCAAAATCTCTTGAATACTGATTGTAGTTAATAACTTTTCTGTAGAAATCATATAAGGAGAAAAGATTATGTCCCAAGATAAAAGGAAAAGCCCGCCACCCATTGTTTTTATTATTGCCCTCGGCTTAATTGGGTTTGGTGTATTCAAATTCCTTCCCGGTTTATTCGCATCCAAAAGTTCAGATACATCTACACCTACACCTGGATCTACACCTACAGCAGGTGCGAGTCCATCGGGTGCGATCGCAACTCGCATCAGTTTAGGAAATCAGATATTGGTGACATCGCAAACAACACCAGACAAACAAGCAGGCGTTGATGCTTTTGGTAAAGGAGATTACTCTGCTGCGATGCAAAGTTTTCAGGCTTCGCTGCAAAAAAATCGCAACGATCCAGAAACAGTTATTTATTTAAATAATGCCGCAGCCCGCAGTAACCCTTCCTTGTTAAAAATTGCTGTCAGCGTCCCCATTGGTAGCAACCCCAATGTCGCCCAAGAAATTCTCCGAGGAGTGGCTCAAGCTCAATCTGAAGTCAATAAGAGCGGCGGTATCAATGGCGCAAAACTGCAAGTAGAAATTGTCAACGATGACAACGATCCAGGAGTTGTCAAAGAAGTTGCAAACACATTGACAAAAGATGCCAGTATACTAGCAATAATTGGACACAATGCCAGCAACGCCTCTCTCGAAGCTGCGCCAATCTATCAGCAACAAAAACTGGTAATGGTGACACCGACAAGCTTTGCTAATGATTTATCAGGATTTGGCAGTTACATCTTTCGGACTGTTCCCAATATTAGCATCATGGCCGCTCCCTTAGCAGAATATGCTGTCAAAACAGGCAAAACTAATATTGCTATTTGCTATGACTCGAAAGCACCCGATAATATATCATTTAGAGATGAATTTGTGGCAGCTCTAACTGCTGCTAAAGGCACAATAGTTCCTACTGTTTGCGACTTTTCACTCCCTTCTTTTAATCCCGACACTGCGATCGCCGATGCAGTCAGCAAAGGCGCACAAGGATTGATGTTAGCACCTCACATCGATCGCATCGATCGCGCAATTTTTCTAGCTCGCACCAATCAAGGCAAATTGCCACTCTACGGCAGCACCACAATGTACACCTTTCAAACGTTAAAAGATGGACAAAAGAGCGTTGACGGGCTTGTTTTGCCTGTTCCCTGGCATCCTGAAACGAATCCCGGTAGCACTTTCCCAAAAAATGCCAGTCAGCGCTGGGGAGGAGTAGTAAATTGGCGCACCGCAACGAGTTATGATGCGGCTCAAGCTGTCATCGCGGGCTTGCAGCAAAGTAATACGCGGGAAGGATTGCAGCAAGCACTCAAAAGCCCGAATTTCTCGACACCGGGAGCTAGCGAGGATGTGAAGTTTTTGCCAAGTGGCGATCGGGCGGGTTCGCCAATTTTAGTGCAAATTAAAGCAGTAGGAAAAACTGGCTATAACTTTTCCCTGTTGCGGTAAATTTATTCGGACTGTAGGGGCGGGTTCACCAACAATATTTGCCAAAAACCGACAATCTCATAAACCCGCCCCGGCTTGTTTTTAAGCGATTTTTAAGATATACTAAAATAAGTAGATTAAAGGAGAGCCTTGTATATGATCGCGCAAGTTGAAACCAAAACCTACACGGCCCAAGAATATCTAGAAGCTGAAGTTAATTCTCTGGATCGACATGAATTTATCAACGGGGAGATTATTCTGATGGCTGGCGGCACACCGAATCACAATGAAATCACGAGCATCTTAAACGCTATTTTGAGGGTGAGTCTTAAGGGTAAACCTTACAGTATTTTTGCATCCGATCAGCGGCTTTGGGTTCCGCAACTTAATAATTATACTTATCCAGACGTGATGGTGGTGGCAAAACCAATTGAACTCCAATCTGGACGCACTGATACAATCACTAATCCTCTGTTGATTGCTGAGGTGCTATCTAAAGGTACTAGGGCTTACGATCGAGATGACAAGTTTGCGGCTTATCGCAGTATCCCGAGTTTTCAGGAATATTTATTAATCGACCAATATCGAGTACAGGTGCAACAGTATTCTAAAACTGATGCGAATAAGTGGATTTTTTCGGAATATAGCTGTGCGGGCGATCGGCTGATGTTAACGTCTGTGCAGGTGGAAATTTCGGTAGCAGATTTGTATGAAAATATTGAGTTTAGTGAATAGTTACCTCTCGATCGCTCGGCGGTTAAAACCGCTGCTACACAAACAATGTCCGCCTCCGCGGACTAAGAAATAAAGATAATTGATTTCTGATCTATTCACCGATCGCCCCTGAGTCCCTAGATCTCACCAACAAACCATATTTCGGGGCAAAAACCATCGCCAACACAAACAGCAGCGTTTGCAGCACCACAATACATCCGCCTGTCGAACCATCAATGTGATAGCTGATATAAGTTCCCATTACGCTAGAAAATACTCCCGAAGTCATCGCAATTAGCGTCATATGGTCAAAATTATCACTCAACAAATACGCCGTAGCCCCCGGAGTTACCAACATTGCTACTACTAAAATAATCCCGACTGTCTGAAGTCCCGCAACTGCTGTCAGCGATAGCAAAGACAGCAACACGTAATAAAGGAAAGTGATATTTAAACCGATCGATCGCGCGTGAGTCGAGTCAAAACAAAACAGGATTAAATCTTTGCGTAAAATTGCCAGCGTCACTAAGGTAATGACACTAATAATCACAGTTTGAACAATATCTGAATCGGAAATACCTAAAACATTGCCAAATAAGATATGCGTCAAGTCGATCGAACTTCTGACTTTAGAAATTAACACCAAACCAAAGGCAAAAAATCCGGTAAACACTAAACCAATCACTGTATCTTCTTTAACGCGAGTTTTTGCTTTGATAAAGCCGATCGCAATTACCGAGCCCACACCAAACACAAACGCCCCCACCGCCAAAGGAATATTCAGCACATAAGCAATCACAACCCCCGGCATCACCGCATGGGAAACCGCATCGCCCATCAAAGCCCATCCCTTCAAAGTCATATAGCACGAAAGCGCCGAACAAACAATCCCTACTAAGGCGCTGACTAAAATCGCCTTCACCATAAATTCATGCTGCAACGGTGCGGTAAACCACTGAATTAAGTCCATTATTGCTTCTCCCGATTCACTTGAGTTAACCGACTTTTTGCAGACGAAAAATCACCAACCGAACCGCCAAAGGTGCGGGAAAGATTTTCTTCTGTAAACACTTCTGAGGTGTTGCCGTAGGCGAGAATACTGCGATTAATTAATACTACTTGGTCGCAAAATGTAGTAATCGATTCTAAATCGTGAGTTGAAACCAGAATTGTATGGCCTGTTTGACGCAATTCCATCAGCAAATCAATCATCATTTTCTCGGTTTTGATATCAACTCCGGCGAAGGGTTCATCTAGCAGTAAAACCTTTGCTTGTTGCGCCAAAGCCCGCGCAAAAAAGGTGCGTTTCTTTTGTCCCCCGGATAACTCTCCGATTTGGCGATCGCGCATGGGCCACATTTCCACCCTTTCCAAGCTTTCTCGCACCGCTTGTTTGTCGATCGAACGCGGAATCCGCAACAGATTCATGTAGCCGTAGCGCCCCATCATCACCACATCATAAACGTTCACCGGGAAATTCCAATCTACCTCTTCCGACTGAGGCACATAGGCAACCAGATTGCTTTTTTGCACTTGACGGATCGGCAAGCCATTAATTAAAATTCGTCCGGTGTTTGGCTTCACAAACCCCATAATTGCCTTAAACAGGGTTGATTTTCCCGCACCATTCATCCCCACCAAACCGCAAATTGTCCCCGCTTTAAGTTGCAGAGAGGCTCTGTGCAAGGCTACTTTACCATGATAAGCAACCGTGACATTTTCAATGTCAATACTGATTCTATCCATACCAATTTCTCCAAATTACCAAATTACCAATGCCCAATGCCCTATCCCCCATTACCCTGTAGTCCTTTTATCAAAGTATTGACGTTGTATTCAAGCATCTTAAGGTAGGTTGATGCAGGGCCTTCCGATGGAGAGAGGGAATCGACATAAAACACCCCGGCAAATTTTGCCCCGGTTTCCTTTGCTACTTGAAGCTGTGCTTCGTTGCTGACGGTACTCTCGCAAAATACGGCGGGGATTTTGTTTGCTTTGACTGTATTAATCACCCGTTCAACTTGTTTCGGTGTAGATTGCTGTTCGGCATTTACAGGCCAAATATAAACTTCTTTCAAGCCGTAGTCGCGCGCAATGTAAGAAAAGGCGCCTTCACAACTTACTATGTAGCGTTTTTCTGGCGGAATCGCTGAGATAGCTTGTTTGAGCTTTTCATCGATCGCTTCAATTTGCTGACTGTATTTTGTCGAATTCGCTTCATAGGTTGCAGCATTGGCTGGATCGGCATTTGATAAAGCTCTGCGAATATTTCTAACGTAAATTAAGGCATTTTTAGGTGACATCCAAGCATGAGGATTCGGTTTACCTTTGTAGGAATCTTCGGCAATATTAATGGGATTGATTCCTTCGCTGACAGTAATGCGAGGAACTTTTGGCAAACTGTTATAAAATCGAGTTGCCCAACGTTCTAAATTCAATCCGTTATCCAAAATTAGACTAGCACCTTGCCCTCGTTTTAAGTCGCTAGGAGTGACTTCATAGCCGTGAATTTCCGCCCCAGGCTTTGTGATGGATTGAACAGTTAGCTTGTCACCAGCGACGTTCTGCGCCATGTCTGCCAGCACCGTAAAGGTGGTGAGAATGACTTTTTTGTCTTTTCGGAACCAATCGGTGGCAGTAGGGCTAGAATCTCGATTTTGATTGGTTTGAGGCTCTACCGTCGTCTGAGTGTTGCACGCGGTGACGCACACTCCCAGCAACAGCCCCAATCCAATCATCTGATATTGTTTCCAAACGGGAGAGGAGAGGAGAGATAGGGGGAAAGGGCGAGATGGAGTCATAATTTGACGCTTTTTGAGCATATATTCCAAAATGCTAGCTAAATTTGCCACAGATTACGGCAGACAGCCCGATCGACTATCGCTAATTTTCATAATCTTTTCATTATTTAAATTTATCACAGAATCGGGGAAAATGAAAGAAGCATGAACAGTGAGGGTAAATAGGCGATCGGATCAGCAAAATAGACTCTTCAGTGAGAAGCCTGTTTTGGGGAGACGCGATGCCTACCCACAAGTTTTGAATATGATAAACTTAAATAGATCGCTGATTGAAAAGTGTATAATTGCTGAGGTATTATAGTTGGTTGCGGAAAAAGATTACCAAAGAATGATTCAATCATTCTTTGGGATGAGTTACGAACTCTATGGAACAATATCGAGAATCGTAGCACTCCAGGATGGGACGCGGGTAAAGCCTTTGAGTACCTGATTATCCGAGCATTTCAACTTGATGGTGCAGAGGTAAAATGGCCTTACAGCGTGACACTTTTTGATGAGGTAGTCGAACAAATTGATGGCGCTGTCCATTGTGTGGGACTTTCTTGTTTAGTTGAAAGCAAAGATTTTGCAGACAAAACAGTTGATCTTACTCCTATTGCTAAACTTCGCAATCAACTTTTACGTCGTCCCGCAGGTACAGTTGGATTAATTTTTAGTCGTACTGGGTTCACCAATGCGGCTGTTAGCCTTTCATACTTTTCGCTGCCACAGGCGATTCTGATGTGGAATGGAGCAGAACTAAAATATGCCTTAGAACAGGAAAAAATTTGCGAACTATTAACTTTAAAATACCGTGCCTGTGTAGAAGAAGGATTGCCTAATTACAACGTTATCGAGGGAGATATTCAATGATTACTTACATTCTTTGTGAAGGGGCTTTTGATGCACAACTACTTAAAACTGTGCTACCAGAAAATTTACTCACTGATGTGGGAGTTGTTGTTGGTGGTAAAGTATATAATATTAAGTCACTAGCTATGTCTTTAATTGTGCGGCGGCGAGTACCAGTTCTGATCGTATTTGATGCAGATTCAGTAGTACCGGAGTTAGTTGAATTACGTCGCAACGATATTGAAGAAATACTTGAATTTGTAGCGGGTAAGACACCATTTAAAGTAGTTTCTGCTGTTCCTGAAATAGAAATTATCTTTTTTCAAGATGTCTCTTTGCTTTCGCGGTTGATAGGATACATTCCTCCTCAAGATGTACTTGACTTGGCAGTTTGTCAACCTAGAAAAGCTTTAGAAGAATTGATTGCCCGATCAGAAAATATTCACGATCGCTCACAAATAATCGATCATTTGACTAATGAAGATATTGAGATTTTGCGATCGTCTTCAGTTATGCAGGAGATTGTTCACTTTCTTGATTCTGTACGTGAAACAGTAGCAGCTACTTTATAATACTCTAATTAATAACTTTGTTAATTTGAGTATAGATATTGTATGATTGGCGATTCACTTCCTGGTTGCAGGCTAATGCTTATTTGCAACAGCTAAAACTAGAGGAAAATACTGTTTCAAGTCTGCTCGAAATCATTGCCACCTACGAACTCAACTATGTAATTGTGTTTTTGTCGATCACGAATGACAAGAAAATTTGGGATTTTGTGGCAAAAGTTGGCAATTTATGCGGTTCGCGTGCTATTAACATATATGCAAGCACTGGGAAGAATTTTAACCCTCCCGGAAATCCTAAAGTTTATTCAATTCTCCCTATGCCGAAATCACCATCAATCGAAATTTCCAAAGTAACTCGCTACCAAAATGCAGCGCTGAATTACTATTTGGGCTTGACAGAATCTCCCTATCTTCACTATGGCTATTGGGAAACCTTACCTGTGCCCGCTGATGAACTAACACTCGCGCGGCTACGCATCGCCCAGCAAGCTTATACGGATAAGTTGTTAGATTTTATCCCGAAAGACATTAAGACTGTCCTAGATGTAGGATGCGGGATTGGGGGAAATGCGGCTTATTTGCTCGATCGCGCTTTTGGAGTCGAAGGACTAGCGCCCGATCCGTTCCAACAACAGCGCTTTCTGAAGTGTACAGGCGATCGCGCCATCTTCCACCTCACCAAATTTGAAGACTTCCAAGCCACCCATTCCTACGATTTAGTCCTCTTTAGCGAAAGCAGTCAATATATGTCTGCTGTCGATATAGCTAAAGGTGCGGCGGCGGTGCTCAATCTTGGAGGATACGTACTGCTTGCGGATATGTTGCGCTCTAATCGTGATTATACAGAAGGAATGTTTTCTAACTGTCATGTTGTGGAAGAACTGGAATCTGCATTGATGCAAGCGGGGTTTAATTTAGTAAAAGCTGAGGATATTTCTGCTCATATTGTACCAACAATTGATTTGTATGTCGATACTTTCCGCAGGTATGGACTGAACACAATGATTTATGTTGCAGATTTAATTTCGATCGCGGTTCCGCCGATTCATAAAATTCTGCGTTGGATATTTCGCCGCTGGTTTAAGAAATTGGTGGTTGAAGGATTGGAGGCGAGTCAACTATTTGAAAAGCATCTTTGTTATGAGATTCAACTTTGGCAGTTGAGAGAAAAAGATGAACGCAGCAAATAGAAGATTGGGCGGTTGAAACCGCGTCTATACAAATTGCTGTCATTGTCATTGCGAGCTCCTAGCGAAGCAATCGCATAATCTCGGGGATTGCTTCGCTAAGAGCTCGCAATGACATATTGCAGTTGATAGTATTTAAATTTAATTTTTGTGCGGGCTAGAAGCCCACCCCACAAATCCCAATTACCAATTACCAATTACCAATTACCAATTACCAATTACCAATTACCAATTACCAATTACCAATTACCAATTACCAATTACCAATTACCAATT
>NZ_JAEQCT010000032.1:48674-85849 GCF_020738205.1 Microcoleus sp. PH2017_24_DOB_U_A | reverse complement strand
TTACCAATTACCAATTACCAATTACCAATTACCAATTACCAATTACCAATTACCAATTACCAATTACCAATTACCAATTACCAATTACCAATTACCAATATATGTCTCAATCAATTCTAGAATTCGATCGCACTTTTTACTCATATCCCTGCACTTCGCGAGTAGCAATTCACGATTTAAGCCTCAAAATCCCGGCGGGGAAGCGCTGCGGGCTCATCGGTCAAAACGGCTGCGGCAAAACCACCTTGTTTCTGCTAGCAAATGGCTTGTACCAACCGCAACAGGGAATCATTCGCTGGGAAGGCGAACCGTTTCGTTACGATCGCAAATCTCTCATGAAACTGCGCCAACAAATCGGACTCGTCTTTCAAAATCCCGAACATCAGTTAGTTGCTTCCACAGTCGAAGAGGATATCTCCTACGGATTGTACAATCTAGGATTGCCAGAATCCGAAATTGCTCAACAGGTAAAAAAGGCGATCGAGCAATTCAACTTAAGCGAACTCGCCCGCGAACCAATCCACAACCTTAGTTTAGGACAAAAAAAGCGCGTTTCCATCGCCGATATCATGGTACTCAAACCCAAACTGCTGCTGCTAGACGAACCTACCGCCTATCTCGATCCGCGCCACACCAAACAACTGATCGGTT
The DNA here is from genome assembly GCF_020738205.1 of Microcoleus sp. PH2017_24_DOB_U_A. Lineage (NCBI taxonomy): Bacteria > Bacillati > Cyanobacteriota > Cyanophyceae > Oscillatoriales > Microcoleaceae > Microcoleus > Microcoleus sp. PH2017_24_DOB_U_A. The sequence continues at coordinate 85,198 of NZ_JAEQCT010000032.1, read as the reverse complement.
TGCTGCAACAAATTCACGCAGCCGGAACCACCATACTTTTAGCAAGTCACGACCTCGATTTCATCTACCGCTGGGCCGATTGGGTGTTTGTGATGGATTGCGGAAAACTGATTCTAGAAGGCACACCCGAAGCCGTTTTTGCCCAGCGGGATGTCTTGGAACAATTGCAACTTGGCGTACCGCTGGCGATCGAGCTAATCGACCAAATAAAGGATCTCATTGACAAAAATCCTAACTCAAAACTGCCCGCTTTCGAGGAATTGCAACAACAAATTTTACAAACCCGCAGACTGCTGTAAAAACCTGTAAAAAACCTTTATGTAAGGTGTCCATTGTGTACCTACTCAAATCAACTGCCAAGGGTGCATCTGGTTTTTGAAGCCTGAAGAAGCATGACCGTATATAAGTTATTAGTTATAATCCCATATTGACTGCGGTCATGCTTCGCCCCTACGGATATATTTGCCTTGCACAGGTCGCTGCACCCACTGTCAACTGTCAACTGTCAACTGTCAACTGTTTAACGATCGTACCAAAGTTGCAGCGCCAACCGATGAACTTCGCGCCAACTAACATTTTTAAGTCTGGCAATTTCCGCACAATCTTCGTATTCCGGCTGTACGTTAACAATCGTTTCTCCCGACTTAGCAACTTTTATTTGCACTTCGCCGTATTCTGTTTGAACTTTCTGGATTTCTCTATCCAAAATAGTTCTCTGTTGAGTCGATCGCCTAATTCCCAGAGTAGTAGTCTCTCGAAACATCACAGCTTCGCAAGCATCCTGAAATTCGGGATGACAAATCACACTTAACAAAACCCCCAGCCGCGACTTTTTCATCACAATTGGTGTAGTAAAAACATCCAGAGCTCCGGCGAGAAACAAAGCATCAAAAACATACCCAATCGCCTGCGGGTTTAAATCATCAATTTGCGTTTCCAAAACACAGACTGTTTCTTGGGAATGGGGCATTGGGCATTGGGAATTGGGCATTGGGAATTGGTTAAATACTTCCTTCTCCCCTCTTCCTTCTTCCTTCTTCCTTCTTCCTTCTTCCTTCTTCCCTCTTCCTTCTTCCTTCTTCCCTCTTCCTTCTTCCTTCTTCCCTCTTCCTTCTTCCTTCTTCCTTCTTCCTTCTTCCTTCTCCCCAATCCAGAGGCGCAAAATATTAGGAATTGCCAGATTTCGCGAACCTGCACCCAAACCAATTAGCTGAACTTGCATCGGTGGCGGCGGGCCAAAAGCAGAGGCGAGAGTACAGGCGATCGCAGTTCCTGTAGGAGTGCACAATTCGCGATCGATTCCATTACTATAAACCGGTACTCGGTGCGTTTCCCACAACCGCATCACAGCAGGCGTAGGTACAGCTAACCTACCGTGGGCCGCCTTCACCGTACCCCCACCAGTCGGCATCGGCGAAAAGTAAAACTCATCAATATCCAACCAATCCAAACCCAAACAAGTACCGACAATATCAACAAGTGCATCCGTAGCCCCCACCTCGTGGAAGTGAACCTCACTGGGGGGAATACCGTGTACGGCAGCCTCTGCATCTGCTAACTTGCCAAATACGGCCAAACTCCAAGCTTCCACCCGCGGAGGCAATTTTGCAGCGACGATAATTTGCTCAATTTCTGGTAAGTGGCGGTGATGAGTGTGGCTAATTTCCGCATCTGCTTCGCCGTGAGTGTGAGAATGTTCTTCCCCGTGATGGTGGTGGCGCGCATCGAAAGTCGGCGATTCAGTTTCCGAGGGATCGAGGGCGGAGTCAGCAGCCAGATTGTTTGATTTTAAAGGCAAATCCGCAGCTAAATCGACATAAAATTTAGTTGCTTGTTGAGTATTCCGGTGAACTAATTCGGCCCGCAATTGGTACTCAGTCGAAATGCCTAGTAAATGGAGTTTTTCGATTAGGTACTCTAAGGGAACGCCCGCGTGTACAAGAGCTCCGAGGCACATATCGCCAGCAATGCCGGTTGGGCAGTCAAAATAAGCTATTTTATTCATTATTAACAATTAATTTTCAACATTGATTGTTTTAGCACATTTGTCGATCGCCCACTTAGCCTGGAATATATTAACATGGCAATTATTTACGGACTCCATCCAGTTGCACCCCAGAAAGACCGAATCGAGAAGATTACAAAAGCTCTCAAAGATGGGGCCGTGATGCTTTATCCCACAGATACAGTTTACGCGATCGGCTGCGATCTCAACTCCAAATCTGCCGTAGAACGAGTCAGGCGGATCAAGCAACTATCCAATGATAAGCCTTTAACATTTATGTGTTCCTCATTGTCAAATATCACCGAGTATGCTGCCGTCACCGATGAAGCATACAGAATCATCAAGCGGTTAATCCCCGGGCCCTACACATTTCTGCTACCAGCTACCAAATTAGTGCCCAAATTGGTAATGAACCCAAAACGCAAAACCACGGGAATTCGCGTTCCCAACCACCCGCTTTGTTTTACACTTCTAGAATCTTTGGGAAATCCGATTATTTCCACATCTGCTCACATTACCACTGATGATGAAGGTGCTGCACCAGTACCTGCTGCAAAAGCAGAAAGCTTTGGCAAAGCTGAACTATTTGACTGTTTTTTAAAGTTAGTAGATATCATTGTCGATGATGATTCCGATCCAGGATATCAAGTTTCTACCATTCTCGATTTAACTGAAAACAAACCAATTGTCGTTCGTCGCGGTTTGGGATGGGAAGCGGCCGCCGCTTGGGAACAAGATTAAAAATTAAGAGGAATTAGACTTGAATTGCAAAACTCGCAAATTATCTTGAATTAATCTCCGTCCATTCTTCAACCCACGGAGGTGGGTTTGGTTTGTATAGACGCGGTTTCAACCGCCCGGTATCATATCATTCTTCAACCCACTGAGGTGGGTTTGGTTTGTATAGACGCGGTTTCAACCGCCCGGTATTATATCAAATTTAATTCAAATAACCCGTAGGGACACAACAACGTTGTGTCCTCTATCTTGACTTGTCTAAATCGTGGCTAAGAAACCTGCGAAAAAGACCTAAGCCTCCACCTTAACTCCTTTCCAAAAAGCAACATATCCTGCAATATTTTTAGCAGCATCTTTCGGAGTAGGATAGTACCAAGCAGCATCCTTATTAACCTGTCCGCCGACTTCAACACTATAGTAACTAGCAACACCTTTCCAACCGCAAGTAGTGTGAGTGCTGCTATCCTTGAAATACTCGCGGTTGATGGCATCCGCCGGGAAATAATAGTTATTATCTACCATTTCGCACTTATCGCTCTCGGCCAAAACGGCACCATTCCAAATTGCTTTCGGCATCGGTTTATCTGCTTAAATTGAGATTCTCAAATATTGTAACTGTATTTGTGCTCAAAAGACCTAGAATAAGGTTGAAGTCAACAACCAATTACTGCAAATGTCAGGGTCGAATCCGCCAACATCTCTCGCGCCCTCATCCCTCGAACAATCCCTCAAACATTTCTTTGGCTATGACTCTTTCCGCCCGGGCCAGCGGGAAATTGTCGAAGCTGCTTTACAACAACGCGATATGATGATTGTCATGCCGACTGGCGGTGGCAAATCTTTGTGTTTTCAATTACCGGCTTTGTTGAAACCGGGATTGACAGTGGTGGTTTCGCCGCTGATTGCCCTGATGCAAGACCAGGTGGAAGCTTTGCAGGATAATGGGATTGGGGCGACTTTTCTCAACAGCACTTTGAGCGCGATGGAAACCCGATCGCGCGAAACAGCAATTCTCGAAGGTAAAATTAAACTACTGTACGTTGCGCCCGAACGCTTGCTGGGCGAGAGATTTTTACCGTTTTTAGATATAGTAGCTTCTAAGTTAGGAATTTCGGCATTTGCGATCGACGAAGCCCACTGCGTTTCAGAATGGGGACACGACTTTCGACCAGAATACAGGCAAATGGAGCGAGTGCGCGATCGCTACCCAGACATCCCCATTATGGGACTAACAGCCACCGCCACCGAGCGCGTCCGCCAAGACATCATCCAGCAGCTAAACCTGCGAAATCCCTACATCCACGTCGCCAGCTTCAACCGCCCCAACCTATACTACGAAGTCCGCCAAAAAACCAAGCACAGTTTTGCCGAAGTCTTGCAAATCATCCAAAAAAAAGGCGGTTCAGGAATCATCTACTGCCTCAGTCGCAAAAAAGTTGACGAAGTTGCCTACAAATTGCAGCAAAGTGGCATCCAAGCCCTACCATACCATGCCGGAATGAGCGATGTAGATCGATCGACCAACCAAACCCGATTCATCCGCGACGACGTACAAGTAATGGTAGCAACAGTCGCCTTCGGCATGGGAATCAACAAACCAGACGTGCGATTTGTAATTCACCACGACTTACCCAAAAACCTAGAAGGATACTATCAAGAATCAGGCCGCGCAGGCAGAGACAACGAACCATCCCACTGCACCTTATTTTTCGGATTCGGCGATGTCAAAACCATCGAATACATCATCGAACAAAAACCCGACGAACAAGAACAAAGAATAGCCCGCCAACAACTACGGCGAGTAATCAACTATGCAGAATCCAGCGATTGCCGCCGCACAGTCCAACTAAGTTATTTCGGCGATTCATTTCCCGGCGATTGCGGCAACTGCGACAACTGTTGCAACAAAAAACCCGTAGAAGACTGGACGCTTGAAGCCATGAAATTTCTTTCCTGCATCGCCAGATGTCAAGAGAAATTCGGGATGAATCACATTATAGACGTGCTGCGGGGTTCCAAAAGTCAAAAAATATTGCAATACCAGCACAACCAACTTTCCACCTACGGCATTGGCAAAGATAGAACTGCCGACGAGTGGAAAAAATTAAGTCGTTCGCTGATCAACCAAGGTTTTTTAGACGAAAAAACAGACGGCTTTCCCATTTTAAAACTCAACGAGAAAAGTTGGGAAATCATGAAACGCCAGCGCACAGTTGAAATCGCCATTGAAGCGCCGCGGGAAGTACAGGCAAGAACTCGCTCTTTAGCAGTAGAAGTAGAAGGCTTATTTTCCATATTACGAAGTCTCCGCAAACAAATTGCCGACGAACAATTTGTACCGCCTTACGTAGTTTTTGCCGATAGAAGCTTGCGAGACATGGCAGAAAAACGCCCGCAAAATCTCACCGAATTTGAGGAAGTTTACGGCGTTGGTAGCAACAAGCGAGATAAGTACGGCAAAGTTTTCTTAGAGGCTATTCACACTTTTTGCAAAGAACAAGGATTGCCAATCGGTACAGCATCTGCTGATGTCGCAAATCTTCCCACTCTTGCTAATGCTCCATCTTATTCGCAGATGCAAACCTGGGAATTATACCGCCAAGGTTTGACGGTTCAAGCCATAGCCAATGCGCGGGGCATGAGTCCGACTACTATTGCGGGACATCTGGTAGAATTGATGGATATGGGTCGGGAAGTTGATATAAATTTGTTAGTAGAATCGGAAAGCCAACAGGCAATTGTACAAGCAATTGAAGTTGTTGGAGATGAGAGATTGAGAGTAATTTATGAGTATTTGCAAGAACGTTATACGTTTGAGGAAATTAAGTTTGTCCGCGCTTGGTGGCGGCAAAATTATGTCAGCTTTTAACCGCAGATGTCGGCGGATTAACGCTGATGGACGCAGATGATTAATAGATAGGAGCGGAAAATGAGAATTAAGAAAGTAGCTTTTTGCGATCGTGTATTAGAGTGGCGTTTTGAACCAATCTATTTTTCCAATCTTGCCTTGCTAGTTGGGGTATCTGGCGTTGGCAAAACTCAAATACTCAAAGGAATTTCGAGGTTAAAAGAGATAGCAAATGGTGCTTCATTAAATGGCTTAGCGTGGGATATCACATTTTCGACAATAGATGATGATGTGGAGTACCAATGGCAAGGCGAGTTTGAAACGAAAAAAAATCCTGTCATAATTCCTAATCAGGCAGACGAAGCCAGTAACTTTAGGATTGTCCGCGAGCATTTATCTAGAAATGGAGATACAATTATCGAAAGAAACTCTACTGAAATCAAGTTTAAAGGTAACACAACGCCCAAATTATCACCTTTTCAAAGCGCAGTACAAATCTTAAATCAAGAGGAAGATATTTTACCTGTTCAGCAAGGTTTTAATAAAATCATTTATAGTGACAATCTTAGTGTTTCTTTTAATGAAGTTTTTGGTATGCCTCACAGGGTAATATCGATATTTTCAACTAATATTTTCTCACTAGATGATATCAAATCAAGTAATTTACCAATTTTAATCAAAATTGCTTTAATTGCTCGCCATCACCCAGATACTTTTCATGAAATCAAACGCAAATTTATAGATATATTTCCTCAAATTGAAGATATTAAAATAGAAGCAGTCGAAAATGATGACAATCCATTATTTCCGAATTTTCCGATTCAGATCAAAGAGAAAAGTATCAATGATTGGATTTTGCAAAATAACATTTCGTCGGGAATGTTGAAAACGCTAATTCTCATTAGCGAACTGTACTTGTCGCCACAAGGAACTGTAATTCTGATCGATGAATTTGAAAACAGCTTGGGGATTAACTGTATCGATGTTGTTACCGATTTGCTCACGGAAAACCGAAATATTCAATTTATCCTCACCAGTCATCACCCGTACATAATCAACAATATCAGCATGGAATACTGGAAAATAGTAACTCGCAAGGGAGGTGTAGTAACGGTAACTGATGCGAAAGATTTGAACCTGGGAAAATCTAGGCATCAGGCTTTTACACAATTGATTAATCTCGAAGAATATAGCGAAGGAATTAAAGTTGAATGAATTTATATTTTTTAGTCGAAGGGATGCAATCGGAGAGAAAAGTTTATCCAGCTTGGCTAAGTCATCTGTTGCCTGAATTAACACGAGTTCAGAGTTACGATGAGGTGAATGAAAAAAATTATTACCTGATTAGTGGTGAAGGATATCCATCATTATATGATTTTATTCCTCCTTCGATTGAGGAAATTAACTTAAGTGGAAAATACAACTATTTTGTAGTGTGCTTTGATGCGGAAGAAAATACTGTTGCGGAAAGGTACGCAGAAATTTATGATTTTTTAAATCAGGAAAAGCTAGTATTAAAAAATACAGAACTTGTGCTAATTGTTCAAAATCGCTGCTTGGAAAGTTGGCTTCTGGGCAATCGCAATATTTATTCAAGACATCCTCAACATTTAAGAGATCATCAAAGCCAACTTTTATTAGATTTATTAGATTATAATAAGTATTACGATGTTTCCATTGAGTGTCCTGAAAAGATGGGAAGATATCACAAATTTCATACTCACGCTCAGTTTCACGGAGCTTATTTGAGAGCATTATTGGTAGCTAAACATACCACATATTCTAAAACAAGACCCGGAGATGCACTCAAGCCCTTTTATTTGGAACAGCTATTGAAAAGAATTGAAGAGAAGCCAGAACAATTGACTACTTTTCGTCATTTTGTCGATTTTTGTAATAGAGTTAAATCTAAATTGCAGCATTAAATCGCAATAATTACAGAAATTACGCAGAACATCTAGTCGATCGCACCGATCGCTCTCTTAACTATCAAACAATATATCTTCAGGATATTGACAGAATTTATAAAATGTGTTGTTAACTCTCGAATTTTTGTGAAACTAGCTATTTACCCGATCGCCCTTAAATCGCATACAGTCATATAATCCCGCGGATTGAGAGATAACGTGCATACAGTTCGTGGATAACAAACAAATTTACGCATCGATTTGACTCGCTAAAATCATTTGAATTTAATCTTAGCAAATTGCGAAGTATCTTGTCAACTCCGATTCACAGTACAATCGATCGCAATATTGCATATGAGGAATCCCTATGTCAGAAAAGTTTTCCACCGAAATTAGCGATCGCATCTGCACTCACATGAACGACGATCGCGCTAGCGCCGTAGTTTTGTACGCTCAAGCCTACGGTGGCCAACCCGAGGCGACATCAGCTCAAATGCTCGCTATTGATGCCAACGGTATGGATTTAACCGCTCAAGTCAATGACGAAATAGTGCCAGTCAGAGTAAAGTTCGTAGGCGTAAGCCGGGGCGTAGCCATCGCACTTTAGTAGACGCCGAAGATGCTCACCACACTCTCATTGACATGGTGAAACAAGCCCGAAAAGTTGCTAAGTAGCCAAATTATCCCTATTCTGTTATAATTTCAAAGTTCGTTCGTAGTACGGACTTTAGTCCGTTTAAATCCTTGATATGGACTAAAGTCATTACTACAAACCTTGAGTCTGGTGAAATGATTAATAAGGACTAAAGTCCTTACTCCAAACAAAATATTTAATCAAGTTAAATTTACATCTAAGATATCAAATAAAATGACAGAAAAATACCCCAATTCTAAAGAATTAGATGCCCGAAATGGCAGTAAAAATAACCCTTTCGATGCCCTAATCAAGCGACTGGATTTGATGATTCGCGCCCGGTACTCCCTGCTGTACATTGTCGGCGCCGAAGAAGAACCAGTCGAAGCTGTAATTGCCCAAGTAGCGCTGCAAGTAACACCCGCGCGCCGAGTATTGTTCTGGGATATCGTGCGCGGCTGGGAAGATAACGGTTCTGGAAAAGGTTCAGTAATGGCAGCGCTCGATCGCATCGGCAAGACCGCTGTCGAAGAATATACTCTATTTGTACTCCGAGATTTGCACCCAATCTTGAAATATCCCTACAGCAGTACAAGTGCTCCTGTAATCCGGGAATTACGTAATTTAACCAGGGAATTGAAGCGCAGCAAAAAAACGATCGTCCTCACTTCTCACGCGCTAGAATTGCCGGAGGAATTGAAAGAAGAAGTAACAGTAATTGATTTCCCTTTGCCCAACATCCAAGAAATCAATCATTTAATTTCCCACGTTGTGGAAAAGCCGGAACAGTTGCAAGTTAGCGGCTTAGTAAAGGAACAATTAGTTAAAGCTTGTCAAGGTTTGAGCCGCGCTCGCATCGGGCGGGTTTTAGCTAAAGCTTTGGCCGCCAAACAGCAAATTAACGAGTCAGATATTGACGGAGTTTTGGAAGAGAAACAGCAAGCAATTCGCCAAACCGGAATTTTGGAGTTTTGCAACTCCCGAGAATCCTTAAAAAATGTCGGCGGATTGGAGAATTTGAAACAGTGGGTAAAGATGCGGCAAGATGCTTTTACTGACGAAGCCCGCCGCTACGGTATACCCAATCCTAAGGGCGTTTTGTTAGTAGGAATTCAAGGAACGGGCAAATCTTTATCGGCGAAAACTATTGCTTGTGAATGGCGTTTGCCGCTGCTGCGCTTGGATACTGGCAGATTGTTCGGCGGCATTGTCGGGGAAAGCGAAAGCCGGGTTCGGCAAATGATACAATTGGCAGAGGCGATCGCACCTTGCGTCTTATGGATCGATGAAATAGATAAAGCCTTCGGCAACATCATCAGCGGCGGCGACGGCGATTCGGGAACTTCGCGCCGGGTATTCGGCAGTTTGATCACTTGGATGCAGGAAAAAACTAGCCCAGTGTTTATCGTCGCAACTGCAAATAACGTGCGGATTTTGCCCGCTGAGTTGCTGAGAAAGGGCAGGTTTGATGAGATTTTCTTTTTGAATTTACCCTCGGAATCAGAAAGGCAAGATATTTTTAAGGTGCATTTACAGCGTTTGCGCCCCACTAGATTCCGCGACTTTGATTTGGCAATTTTGGCGAAGTCTTCTGAGAATTTTAGCGGTGCGGAAATTGAGCAAGTGGTGATTGATGGATTGTACCGGGCTTTTGGCACTTTTGTGAACGGGCAGCGCCGGGATTTGATGACGGAGGATGTTTTGAGGTCGATCGAGGATACAGTACCATTAGCTGCGATCGCGCGATCGCAAATTGAAGATTTGAAGCACTGGGCTGCCGAAGCAGGTGCGAGAACAGCTTCTAACGATACTCGATTGATTGATGAATTGAAGCGTTACAGCCGGCCGCTGGGTGAAGATGCGATCGATAATTAACTGAATTTCGGTTCGTAGTAAGGACTTTAGTCCTTAATTCAGAGGACTGAAGTCCGAACGATCAAACCGGGTGCATCTGGTTTTTGAAGCCTGAAGAAGCATGACCGCATATAAATTATTAGTTATAATCCCATATTTTCTGCCGTCATGCTTCGCCCCTACGGATATATTCGCTTGCATGGAGATGCACCCTACGAACCTTACTCGACGGTGATTATTCCGCAAACCGAACCTCCCCAGACGGATAACACCCTAATTCAACCATTAACATCTCAGTTACATTTCGTTACGATAAGGAAACAGAGAGCAAAAAACTCTCACCCATAATATCAGAGGTAGCCATTATGAACGGTACATTTCGCGTCGGCAACCTGTTTGGAATTCCCTTTTTTGTCAACGCTTCTTGGTTTTTAGTCCTGGGTTTAGTAACTTGGCAATACGGCGGCGCACTAGCAGCCCTGTTTCCCACATTAGGCCCCGTAGCGCCGTGGCTGCTAGGATTACTCGCAGCCCTGCTGTTATTTGCTTCCGTCTTAGCCCACGAATTAGGACACAGTTGGGTAGCTATCAAACAGGGAATTGGCGTGAAATCGATTTCGCTATTTCTGTTTGGCGGACTGGCTAATTTAGAAAGAGAATCGAAAACCCCAGCCGAAGCATTTTGGGTCGCCATTGCAGGCCCGTTAGTCAGCTTATTTTTGGCTGGTTTGTTAACAGTTATCGGCGTCGGTGCAGCCCTCACAGGCCCAGCCGCAGCCATCGTTCAACTTTTAGCTTCCATCAACCTAGCTTTAGCCTTATTTAACTTAATTCCCGGCTTGCCCCTCGATGGCGGCAACATCCTCAAAGCGATCGTCTGGAAGATTACCGGCAACCCTTACAAAGGCGTAATTTTTGCCAGCCGCGTCGGTCAAATCATTGGCTGGATTGCCATTGCTACAGGCATCTTCGGCAATATTTGGAATCTAGTAATCGGTTGGTTCTTGCTGCAAAATGCCGGTCAGTCTGCACAGTATGCCACAGTCCAAAATGAACTCGCAGGACTCACAGCCGCAGATGCTTTGACTGCCGAAAGCCCGATCGTCCCAGAAAACTTATCCCTCAGAGAATTTGCCAACAACTACGTCATCGGTAGCACTCACACCTGGCGCCGGTTCCTAGTTACCGATGATGCCGGACAATTGGTAGGTGCGATCGACCTTGACGACATGAAAACCATCCCCACCGGAAGCTGGCCCCAAGTTCAAGTTAAAGAGCTCGTGAAGCCGATCGAATTTTCCACCACCGTCAAACCCGAATTGTCCCTCCTCGAAGTCGTCACCCTCCTCGAACAACTCAAAGTCCAAGAACTCCCCGTCACAGGCGAAAACGGCGTCCTAGTCGGGCTTGTAGAAAAAGCTGAGATTGCCCGCCTCCTGCAAAGACGAGCTCAAGCAAACCCTGCTTGACACCCTCAGATACTTGACAAATAACAGTTAACCCCCTCGATTTGCCTTACCAAAAGGGCGATCGGGGGGCTTAACTGTAGCTACCCAAAAGTCAAGTAAAATACTAAATTATTAGCTGCAAAGCAGCAATAAATAACTATAATAGTGTATTGATCATCTGAGCGAGGACGGTATGCCATCTCAGAACGTTACCTCTCAATCCGAAACCCAAGAGTCAAAAGTTCTACCTACTCTAAAAAACAATATATTGCCCGAGGCGCGATCGTCTCAACCAACAGCTCAATTACAAAAATCAGAGCTGACAGTTTTCGCAGCTCAAGAGATCGTTTACAAATTTTTCATATATCACATCAACAACTCGGAACCAGAAGTTAGTCTCCAGGAATTCAAAAAAATCTTTATAGAACTAATTGCTCCAGTTAACCCTAAATTAATTCAATCCCTATACATAATAATTGAATTTAACAGTCAACAAGAATTTAACAACTTATTTAAACGCTGCTCTTACATCTTATTAAATAACTGGATATCCAACAAACAATACGAACTTGCTCGGAAATTAATTACAATTATTAGCGAGAGAACCCTCAGCGAGCCTCACGCAGACAATATTCTCAAAAGACTGAAAGTGTGGCTGACAAACTTTGTCAGCAGCCAAGACTATGAAAACATCAAATTATTTGTATTGAAGTACGGCGACTACCGGCCCGTAGAAAAGCACTGGACTTCTCGCTATCAGCCTTATTTGCTAGCCACTCAATATCTCGATACTAAAAACACCCTCGAAGCACGCCAAACTGCCAAACTCTTGTCCCAGAAGTTAAAAGACAAGTATAAGTTTGACCTAGCAATGTATACATCTCGCTCTCAGTCAGCCACATTCAAATTTAAAAATTATCATAATCCCACACTTTTAGGAGAGGAAGCCCTGCGTTTAATCAAAATAATTTTGGTCAACCGAGGCTCGTTGAACTATCGCAGCTTAGCCAATCTTTTTATCAGTCACAGTCAAAATATTACCTACAAGCAGTTCAAGGAATCTCTGATTAAGTATTTATGTTATTACAATGAAAAAAAAAATAGTTCTGATATTTATCACCAACAACTCATCAATATTTTAGATAATTTTCATCCCCAGAATGACGAAGAAAGTTTGAACAGTAGCCTGTTGCTCAGAACTTGCAATTATCTAATCAAATGTTTGACAGTGGAAAATTCTGGGGAACCAACCGCCTTATTTCTAATTTTCGTGACTCAACTAAATCCTTTAACGCTAGCGATTTTGATGCTAAAGATAATTTTAATCTCACCGTATTCCCAAACCTACTTAGAACTTTGTTTTGCTCGATTAATTGAATACTATCAAGATAACTCCGCTGCTGAATGTCAGTGGCTAATTAAATTTTTAGAAGTTTGCCAGATTGCTCTAACTATTTATGGAGACAATGTTCAATACAATCTAGTGAATATGTCAGACAACAATCAAGAGGAACATTTGTTTATCGACCTCAATAACTGTCGAGTTTTTTCTCAACACAAACAAACACCCAAAAATCGAGATTAGTCATTAGCGCTGTCCCCGCTCGCGAACATTATTAGCGATGTATTCGTAGGGTGCGTCGCCATGAAAAATCCCTAAACTTAATCGGCAATCTGATAGCGACGCACCTTATACCAATTCACTATGAAGGTACACGCTCATACATGGTAAAGTAGAGGAGAGCAAATGTTGATTTTTTCGGGGAGAACTGGTATTAGTCATTAGTCATTAGGTGTACCCTACAGCTCAAATTTTGCAATCAAATCCAGTATCTTTTGATAATCAAAATTATCTAAATAATTCATCATAACTTCGGCAAAAATAGGATTATCGCTGCGAATTTCCTCAATTGTTTTGGCAATAAAATCGAAGTCAGCCTGATGGACTGCCTGTTTGAGATTGCGCGTCCATTCTGGGGAAACTTGCGGCTTAGAGTCCAACGTAAATATTGCAGCACTATCAGATATTTTTTCGGTAACAATAGTTGAACTCTCCGATACATTATTTACTGTAACATATTTATTGATAAGTTCAACAGGGCCGACTCCCGTCACAACTTGAATATCAAATTTGAAGACTGTGCCGCGTCCAACTTCGCTCTGGGCGGTAATGTCACCGCCCATTAATTTGATGAACTCGCGGCTGATACTTAATCCTAAACCTGTACCTTTTTGAACTTTTTGACCAGATGAACTTTGCACGAATAATTCAAATATACTGTCTAATTCCTCGGGGATAATTCCTAACCCTGTATCGGCAATTTCAAAGTAAATAAAAGCATTATTTTTTTGAGCTTCTGATAGATTGATATTATTATTTGGTTCTGGAGATATAGCTACTTCTATTCTGGGTCTTACTGTTACTGAAATTGAGCCTTTTTGGGTGAATTTAACGGCATTATCTAACAAATTAATCAGCACTTGTCGCAACTTAACATCATCAGCTTGTACGTACTGAGGAACATCGGGCGAGCGGTTGACAATTAATTGCAATTCTTTATTTTGTGCGGGAAGTTGAAACATATTTTGCACGTCGCCCAGCAAACGGTACAAGTCAAAGTTTTTTGGGTTGAGTGTCATGCGTCGAGCTTCAATTCTAGATAAGTCTAATATTTGATTAATGAGTTGAAGCAAGTGTTCTCCGCTGCGACGAATAATTTTAATATTCTCTTGTTCCTGCAAAGTTAAATTAGCACTGGGTTCTATTAATTGAGCAAAGCCGAGAATGGCGTTGAGGGGTGTTCGCAATTCGTGGCTCATGTTGGCAAGAAAGATGCTTTTAGCTTTGTTGGCAGCTTCTGCGGCTTCTTTGGCTTGTTTGAGTTCTTGTTCTGCTTGTTTGCGATCGCTAATATCAAGTATTATGCCGTGCCAGACGATATCTCCATTTTCGCGCAATTCTGGGCGAGAATAGCCTTGCAGCCATTTGAGTTTTCCCGATGCTGTCACAATCCGCCACTCGTGGGAAAATGGTTCAAGATTTGTGGCGCTGTTGACAATTGCCTCGAAGTGGCTGGGGCGATCGTCCGGGTGCATTTGTTCGTAGAGTAAAGCAGAGTTGTTTTTGACTTCCTCCGGCTCTAATTCTTGAATTTCTCGGCACATAGGACTGATATATTCCATCTTGACTGAGCCGTCGGGATGTTGCACGAATATGTAAAGTTCTCCGGGAACCGTGATCGCTAATTTGTGAAACAGAGCTTCGCTTTTTTGCAAGGCTAATTGTGCTTGTTTGCGATCGCCAATATCAATCCCAAATCCAAAAAGAAAGTCAAAATTGCCATTTTCATCCAAAACGGGCGTACCGTGCCACTCGACTAACAAACCCCGATCCGACTTGGTGACAATCCGGTGCTCATTAACCGTTTGCGGGCTGGCTTTGACGGCCTTAAAAATCGAGTGCAATCCGGCTCGATCGCCCTCGGGTACAAATATAGCTAAATAATCTTTGCCGATAACTTCTGCGGCAGTATAGCCCACAGCTTGCAGCATACAGTCATTCACCCGCAGGATTTTACCCTCACAGTCGATCGCCACAAAAAATATCGGAGAATTTTCGATAATCTTGAAGTTAAAGTCGCGCTCTTTGCGGATAATTTTTGTAGCTTGCTTGCGCTCCTCAATTTCGATTTCCAAGCGGGCATTGATTTCGGCTAACTCGGTTGTGCGCGAAGCTACTTCAATTTCCAGAGTCCGGTTGTAGTCAGCCAATATTTTTTCTGCTTGTTTGCGATCGGTGATATCTTGAAAAACAATAATCACATACAGGACATTGCCAAGAGCGTCAAACACCGGCATCGATCGCACTTGCAAAGGAATAATTTTCCCACCGAGGCGAATTTCCATATCTTCAACAATCATTGTTGCACCCCTCACAGCCCGTGCAAACGGGGACTTATCGATCGGGTACAGCCGATCGGTGCCTGCTACATAAAGCTGATAAGTTTCTGAGAGCCCTGCTGCCGTTGTACTTGGCATTGCCCTTTTGCCAGTGAGCTCTTCTCCCACCGAATTCATAAAAATAGTGCTACCTGTGGGAGTCAGGGCTGTGACTCCAACGGGCAAGCTTTCTAACAACTTGGCAAATTTTTCTTCACTAGACGCCAAAGCTTCAAAAGATTTTTTCAATTGAGCGGCCATTTCATTAAAAGACTGGGCTAATTTACCGACTTCATCCAGCCTGCTCACACCAACAGTGCGATCGAATTCTCCTTGGGCAATATCTTTAGCTGCTGCGTTGAGACGCAGCAGCGGCAGCGTTACCCACCTAGCTGTCAGAACTCCGGCAATGGTCGATAGCAGTAGCGCGGCCACACAAAGTACAATCGTATTGCGGGTATTTCTGTTAACTTGCCCCATGAAATCGGATTCGGGAACTGCGATCGCAATCAGCCAGTTCAAACCGTAACTATCAGAAAAAGGCACCACTGCCACAAAATAATCCTGCCCGTCTCGGTTAAATTTCAGTTGATGCTGCTGCTTAATCTCGCCAAAGCCCCCGAAGTATTCGTACAAATGCTTAGCTGCGGTACGAATAACAGGAGTTTGGCTGTCTAAAACATTCAGCCGCTCCGGCTGGTGCTTTCCCGACAACTTTCTAAAGGGTGATTCTTGACTCGAACTGGCAACCAGCAAGCCCGATCGTTCGATCGCGAAAATTTCCCCCGTTTTGCTAAACCTGAGGCGATGGAGATATTGCTGAATTTCCAAGATCGAAAAGTCTACCGCACTAACTCCCAGCAATTTACCATTGCGATCGCGAATCGGTTGACTCGCAGCAATAAACACAGTCCCCGGAGTAAAACCGGGGTAAATGCTCGTCCAAATTGGTTTGTTAGCTGCGACAGCTTCTTTGTACCAAGGGCGCTGGCGAGCATCGTAGGTTCCTGCTTCTACTTTTAATTGAACCGTGCGAGTTCCTCTGTTGTCTGTAGCGTAGTAAATGTTCTGAGAGTTGGTAGATTTGTTAGCGACGACAATTTGCAAGCTCTTGTCCTTAGGGTTGCGCCAAATGGCGAGACATTCTCCTGAGTTTTCAGAACCGAGGGACATCCACTGAATGCTTTTAAACGATTGCATTTGCTGCCAAAGGAACTTTTCTGCCCGAGGCTGGCGGCTTTCTAACTGTAAGTTTAATTCCTTGCGATCGATCGCTTCAGCGTTGAGTTGATTTACCCAGTGAGTATTTTCGAGAACACCACTCAGCTTTTCTTCAACTCTTTTCCCCGTCTCCCCGATCAATTTCTGGGCGAGCTCTTCGACTGCTCTTTGTCCGTTGCGAAAGGAAAAATATCCGACCATCCCGACTGCTGCGACGATTTGCACCACAAAAGAGCCGACTAGAACGCAGCGCAGAGGTATTTTTGTGGGTTGTCGGACAGTTTGAAAGGCGAATCGGGACAAAGGCATAGGCTGCTGACTAATTGCTCCCTAACACTGTAACTGTTTCGACCCATAATTTCACGTAGGGCGATCGAAGCTGGTTGCTTCGGTGTCAGTCGATTTGAGATTTGAGATTTGAGATTTGAGATTTGGGAATGAACGAGCTCGTGCTGGCGATCGCCAGCACGAGAGTTGCATCAGACAAGATTGGAAAAGTCACTCTCCAATCGGGAAATACATCTGCTTGTCCGTCAAACTTCATCCTGAAATCCCTCGAACCTGTTCCTTTTCCTTCTTCCCTCTTCGTTGTTCGGGTGCATCTGGTTTTGGAATAGGGCGAAGCATGACCGCATATAAGGAGGGAGCATCTCAATTTGGCATTTACAGTGCGAGCGTCCCCGCTCGCGTGCTTGTTTGTACAAGCACGCGAGCGGGGACGCTCGCACTACGATAAAAAATGCTTCTTGCAAAACTGAGATGCTCCCTATAAGGAATGAGAATTAAATAACTTACAATTTTAATGATTGTGGGATGGGCGTCCCGCCCGTCTATAAGGGACGGGCGGGACGCCCATCCCACTTTTAAGAGTGTAAGTTATTAAATTTTCGTTCCTAAGTTATTAGTTATCATCTCATATTGACTCTTGTCATGCTTCGCCCCTACGGATATATTCGCCTTGCACAAGCCGCTGCACCCCGTTGTTCGAGCAACTGTCAACCGTCAACTATCAACTGTCAACTATCAACAGCTACGCGGAAAATCCCCCGCTTGTCCAAACGGATATAGCGAGGGGCGAGAATAGGTATTCTCAGAAAATATAAAGTAGTAGCACTGACTTTTATCGAGCCATTGCCATCTATAGAATCCATACTGTTTTAGGCGCACTGAAAAATTTCAGAACAAAATTTCAGAGCCCACTCTCTGCCAGCAGTCAATGCTTGAAGTCAAACCAACCCGTTCAAGCAAGAATTCAAAGCAAATTGTAAAGACCTAGGATACTTCTTCGCGATCGATTTGGCGCAGGTGAATGTGCTTGCGTCCCAGAGAAATTTCAAATTCATCTCCTGGCTGGAGTTCCATCTGCTTGGTGTAGGCAGCTCCAATCAGTAAGTTGCCATTAGATTGAACGCTAATCCGATAGCTAGCCGAGCGTCCGCCGCGTCCGTTGCCGTTTTGCTTCCCATCTAGCTGAATGCCTTCTGCATCAATCAGCGCATTCAGGAATTTCATCATGTTGACCCGTTCTACGCCGTTCTTGGTAACGGTATAGTAGCCACAGGCTCTAGCTTTTTCTTCCTTGGTCAGATTCTCTAGGTCTTTGACCTTTTTGATCAGATCTTCGCCTTCAAGGGGTTCGATATTTTTCTTTTTAGCCATTTACTGAGTCCTGAAATATTCAAGTGGTGTACGGATTTTTTCTCGGTTGGTTTTTGGTTTGACCAAGAAAGTTTAGCTTTATAGCCGGTCTTGACATACTCCCCCACCTAAAGGCGCTGGGATTCTGGGTTCAAACAGCGATTGCAGGTTCTTCACCTGTCTAACATCACCTCGCCCACAGGTTGATGCCCCAACCTGTTTGAGATTTTTTGAAATAAGAGAGTTGAGACCGGATTTTTATATCTCGCGAATCAACAAAGTCTACTCTATCATGAAAGCCGTCTTTTTAGGATGGGGCTTTAAACCCAATTGTTTGATAAAACTATATTACACCGATCGGCTCAATTGTTAACCACTATTGTCTAAATATTTTTAACAAGGTGGAGTCTTTCTTGAGGAGTAGCTGCCAGGAGCGTGCGAGCAATCTCTAAACTAGGTAGCATAAGCTATCAGCTATCAGCTAGCTGAATATTTGCCCCGCTCTTAAAATCCCATGAAGTTAACCACACGCGGACACTACAGTGTCAAAGCTCTACTGGATCTAAGTTTGCAACCTCGGTTCGGGCCGACATCGGTGAAATCGATTGCGAACCGACAGGAGTTACCCGCTCCATATCTAGAAAAATTGCTGATTGAAATGCGACGAGCCGGTTTAGTCCAATCTGTTCGGGGTTCCCAGGGAGGATATCAATTGGCTCGGGAGCCAGCTCAAATCTCTTTAGGACAAATCTTAGAGGCTGTAGGGGAAACTATTGAACCTTTACCTCGACATTCTCCTGACGCTACCCAACCAGAGGACTGGGTAACATTCAGTTTGTGGAACCGATTGCACAAAAAACTTGCTGAAGCGCTGTACAGTATTTCCCTCGAAGACTTATACTATGATGTCCGCAGTTGGCAAGCTGCTCTCGGAGAAGAAACTAGCTTTATCATTTAGATGGTAAGTTCATTCATTCGATCGCCAACTCACATGGACGCAACACTTGTTACCTACTCTGGTGGCACACGTTGCGGTGCTGTCCGCTTCACAGTCACGGTTGACAAACACTCGTCATCTGACTGCAACTGCTCTATCTGTAAAAAGAAAGGATTTTTGCACCTGATTGTGCCGCCCGAACGTTTTACCTTGCTCTGCGGGGAAGATGTTTTGACAACCTATACATTTAATACAGGCACTGCTAAACATACTTTCTGCCGGATTTGTGGGATTCACTCGTTCTATCGTCCCCGATCGCATCCCGATCAATTCGATGTCAACGTCCGCTGTCTTGACGACTATGCCGTTTCCCAATTTCAGATTCTACCCTTTGACGGTGTTAATTGGGAACAGAACGTACACGAACTGCACGACGAAAGTCATCTCAGCAGTTAAAATCGGCTCTAAAAAATCACACTCCGCTCGATGTAGCAGCAGTTAAAACAGCAGCTACCCGATCGCTCACTAGCGATCGAAGGGACTATCATGTTGAACACCATATATAATAATGCCGGATGAATTTACTGTTTTGATTTTAGCTGCGGTATTGGATTATTCGATCGGCGATCCTTGGGGTTGGCCGCATCCCGT
Source organism: Microcoleus sp. PH2017_24_DOB_U_A (assembly GCF_020738205.1). NCBI lineage: Bacteria > Bacillati > Cyanobacteriota > Cyanophyceae > Oscillatoriales > Microcoleaceae > Microcoleus > Microcoleus sp. PH2017_24_DOB_U_A. The sequence goes on along the minus strand of NZ_JAEQCT010000032.1, from coordinate 65,378 downwards.
GCAGGCGATGGGTTGGGCGATCGACCGCTATACTCGATTTGTCTTTAATATATGGAACAATCCCGCAGACAAAATGCCTCTCTCTGGCGATCGTCCCCCAGGCGAGCGGCACCAACTGCTGCTACGATGTGCTGGTACAATACTAGCGATCGGGCTGATTATAGGCAGTTATACTGTCAGTTGGTCGATCGTCCTTGCTGCTAGTTGGGTGCATCCTGTTTTAGGCATTGCCCTACAAACCATTTTGCTGGCTAGCTGTTTTGCAGGTCGCAGTTTGAGGGCGGCTGCTGAAGACGTGCTAGCGCCTTTAAATGTTGGAGATCTAGTCAAGGCGCGAGAAAGGTTGAGCCTTTACGTCGGTCGGGATACCGAAAACTTATCTGAGCCAGAAATTCTGCGAGCATTGTTAGAAACTGTAACAGAGAATGCAGTAGATGGCGTGAGTGCCCCGCTATTTTATGGATTAGTTGGGTTCGCTCTGCCGCATCTATTATTAACTGTTATCGATCGACCGATCGCTCCTGACTCGATGTGGGATCTGGCGATAGTTCCCTGTGCGATCGCCTACAAAGCAGCTAGCACATTAGATTCTACCGTCGGCTACAAAGAAGCACCATACACAGATTTAGGATGGTTTAGCGCCAAACTAGAAGACGTGCTGACATGGATTCCTTGTCGGCTAACAGTGATTACTTTAGCCCTGATATCTGGCAAACCGATCTACGTTTGGCAGATTTGTCAGAGAGATGCTGTTAAAGATGCCAGTCCCAATTCCGGTTGGAGCGAGTGCGCCTACGCCGCCATCTTGGGAGTACAACTGGGAGGTACAAATTCCTATCGGGGAGTTATCAAACACAAACCGCTGTTAGGCGAGTCGATTCGTGCGATCGCACCGCAGCAAATTGACCAAGCATTGCAATTAACTCGGTATTGCTTTCTGATTTGGTTGGGACTATCATTGCTTGTTTATACTTTATTATGTTTTGTTCCCTAACAATGGGCCTGACCCGCAGACAGATACAGCCCTCCGACAGGAGTCTGGAAGGGGAGTATCTTAGTTTTGCATTTATAGTGCGAGCGGTATAATACTCGCGAGCGGGGACAGCACTATAATAAAAGATGCTTTTTTCAAAAATGAGATGCTCCCTCTGGAAGAGCCAAACAAGTTTCGACGTTAGTAGTTCTACTCCCAGATTCAACTGTCAAGTCAATCTAAAATCTAAAATCGTTCGACGCTGACACTAACGCCGAAGTCTCACATCTAATAATTGTTCCAACCCAGAGATTAATTTGTCCAGTCAATCTAAAATCTAAAATCTAAAATCTAAAATCCTTCGATTCGCCAACAGCCAACCATTAGCTCGCAGCCAGCAATGACTAAAATTATTAAGATTTTATCCCCGGATGAAGTGAGGCGGACTCTCACCCGCGTCGCTTCCCAGATTGTCGAAAAATCAGGAGCTCCTTCGGACTTAGTGCTGTTGGGGATTCATACTAGAGGAGTGCCTTTAGCTCAAATGTTGGCAGCTCAAATTGAAGTCCTCGAACAAGTCAAAGTATGCGTGGGTGCTTTGGATATTACGTTTTACCGAGATGACTTGGATCGAGTTGCGATGCGGACACCTGCTAAAACAGAAATTCCTTTCGATTTGACCGGCAAAACGGTGGTGTTGGTAGATGACGTTATATATAAAGGTAGAACAATTCGAGCGGCTTTGAATGCGGTAAACGATTACGGGCGGCCGGAGAAAATTTGGTTGGCGGTATTAGTCGATCGCGGCCACCGAGAAGTACCGATTCAGCCGGATTTTACGGGTAAAAAGTTGCCGACAGCCAAGGAAGAACAAGTTAAGGTTTATGTTCAAGAACTTGACGGGCGCGACGGAGTGGAATTGATTAAGGGTTGATGTCGCTCGTTAGCCTCGAAACATCCGGGACACAACTGACTTAGGTACGTAGTTGCGCTTTAGCGCTCTTTGCTTCATGAAAGAGCGCTGAAGCGCAACTACGTACCTTAACGGCCGAAACAGATTCTCAGTTTTTCCAATCAGTAGTATAGACAAGAGCGCCCAAGCGCAACTACGTACCTTAAAATCGGCAGTGCAGGAGTTGAACCTGCCTGGGGCGAATTATGAGTTCGCTGCCTAAACCGCTCGGCCAACTGCCGTTAGATCGACTTATGTCGATCCAACTCAAAAGTAGTATAACATAATTTCCCAGTCCGTGCTAGAACTAGAGAACAAAAATCAAAATCTTTTAGATCTGCCGAACCCGCGATCGCCTGTATCACCTCTGTGCTGGAGTCGATCGACCGGAATTAGCAGTTTCTACGATTTTGGAATCAACTTATAGGCAGTCAACAACCCACCGTTAAATCGGAGTACCGACTATAACGGGGGCTTGAAACATAGCCCTAGTTGACCAGACTCAGTCAGTAATGCCTGCGTTAGTGGCAAGGCGTTTAACTAATACGAGTTGGAAGTCCCGCACTCTATCCGTTTACAGGATGAGTGACGGGATGAAAACGAGCACCAAACAAATTGAGCGATAGCGAATCCATGATAGGCTCGAACTAAGCGGGGATGATAAGAGTAGCCGTGGTGGGCGAACTTTCCGTTGTATAAAGGCTAGACACCACCTATCAGTTTCTGACTGGTAGCCCCAATATCCAGCTAAGCCGTAAAAGAGCTGATGGATGGGTGAAAAAATCAACAATTCTACTCCTTGGGACACAGGGAGTCTGCCGGAAAAGATAAGTAATTATCTTGCTAGTGAGTACCACATAAAGGTGAGTAAAACCTACGGAGGGAGGATAAGACCAGCTTAGAGAGGGCTGCGAATAAGGCTCTCCCGTTGAAAGAGGAAGCCCGCACTCTATTTGTTTACAAAATGAGTGTCGGGTATGTCACGTTCTTACCTACGGATGCGTAGCTAGTCCGTAGCTCTAAAACTCTTAGGTTAAACAGTCATTTGGGAGACAGTGCCAAGCGAGAAAGTACCGACCACTAACTTTGTCGAAGCTAACATTACCGGAGCAATCCGAGAGGGAGCAATCCCCAAATTAAACGCCCCACTGAGGCGGGTAAGCGAAAGAACAATATCAGCAGCCTCTATCCTGTAATGTCAGCAGGTATGCCAGGGAGAATAACCACTTTTGAGGCGCAACGGTTTCCTTTTATGGAGATACATAATAATGCAGTATAGACCCTGGCCTCCCTTTCCTCTCACCGCCAAGCCGAGTATAGTTATGACGGGAGTCTCTAGGGAGGAAGAAAGGTGAATTCGACGGTAGTGCTGACTCTTATTCTGCTAACTCTAATGTTTGGAGCAGGTGTGACGAGTTCTGTTTGGGGATTTACTATAGGTCGCGAAGCGTTGAAAGGAACGACTCAACCTGATGTTCGCCCCAGCAACAATGCTGGAAGCGGCAAGCAGGGAGCTGCGGCTAGCAAAGACCAAGTGAGCATTTTGAAAGAAAAAGACATTCTCAAAACCGTCAAAGCGCGGGTAGAAGGTCGCGATCCTGACAAAAAAACAGCCGCGACAAATACTAAAGCAGACAAGGCAAGCTCTAAACCTGCCACAGCCAAAAAACCGGCTGCGGCAAATGCCAGTGCCAAGTTTCCCCTGAACAGTCGCGACGGGGGAGTAACTCTGGAAGTGAGCGCCGCCAGCCAGCGCAGCAACTCGATGCTGCTAGACGTGAGCATGAAAAACGAAGGTTCCCAAGCTGTGAGGTTTCTCTACAGTTTCTTGAACGTCACTGACAATCAAGGGCGGGCTCTTTCGGCGACTGCTGAGGATTTGCCGGCGGAACTTCCACCCAACGGGCAGGTGTATTACGGTACGGTGAGTATTCCTACAGCTTTGCTGGAAAATGCTAAGGAAGTTTCGCTGACGCTGACAGATTATCCAGGCCAAAAATTACAGTTGCAAATATCTGGCATTCCAGTGGCAAAGTAATTATTGGATTTGGGATTTGGAATGGCTGATGAATTAAGTGTTTGGAGCACGGGCTTACATTTGCATTATTTTCGGACAATGGTATGAGACAAAAGGAGACCAAACCTCCAGACTGTTGACATAAAGTAAATAATTTCCTAGAAATTCCTAGTAAATCATTGTAAAAGCTGGCACTATGGATTGAAAACAAAAATACCACCTAGCGATGACAAAATATGTCACACCGCGAAAAGCTTGCAAAATCCTGCAAGTCTCAGATAAAACCCTTAGAAACTGGGAACTTGTCGGCAAAATATCAGCAATCAGAACCCCATCCAACCAGCGACGCTACGACATCGACAGCGTTCTCGGAGGCAGACACGACCGAATTACAGCCATCTACGCCAGGGTTAGCAGCTATAAACAGCGAGAAGACCTCTACAGACAAGTCAGCTACCTCCAAAGTATCTACCTGCAAGCCAAGGTCTTCAAAGACATCGGAAGCGGACTCAAATTCAAAAGAAAAGCGCTGCTTGCCCTTTTGGGACAAGTCATGTCGGGAGATATCTCAGCAGTTGTGGTCGGACATCAAGACAGACTCGCAAGGTTCGGTGGTGAGCTCATCAAATGGATCTGCGAACAAAACAATTGCCAACTCATGGTTCTCAGCAGAAACGAGTTGTCTTGTGAACGAGAAATGGTTGAAGACATCCTTGCTATCATCCACGTCTTTAGCAGCCGACTCTACGGTCTGGGAAAATACAAATCTGCTATCAAAGAAGATTCGAGTTTACCCGGAAGCCAAGCTAGCAGCAAAATGGAGGACTTGGATTGCGGCAAGTAGGTGGTGTTACAACCAAGCAATTGCTATTCTTAAGGACGAAAAAATAGGCAAGTATGATTTAAGAAAAAAGATAATGGATTCGGCTCCCGACTGGGTTTGCGAACAACCTTACAACCCGCGACAGATGGCAGTGTTTCAAGCTTTTGAAGCACACAAAGCTGCTAAAAAGGCAAAAGGAACGGCAAAATTTAGAAGCCGTTTAGACACATCTCAAACTATCCGATTTCAAACATCTAACTGGAAGTTCGGGGCTTTTTACCCGCTTGCTACTAAAGGGCTAACCTTTAAAGCGTCCGAACCAATCGTTGAGGTAATGCAACACGAGCCAACACTCAGTTTGATCGACAGGCAGTGGTTTATCTGCTATGTGATTGACGAACCAAAAATAAAGCCGATCGATAGTGATTTAGCTGTCGCACTGGATCCAGGTGTTAGGACTTTTGTTACTGGTTTTGACGGCAGTGACTTTATCGAAATAGGAAAAAACGATATTGGTCGCATCTATCGGCTAGCAAGACATCTAGACAAATTAATGTCCCGCATTGGACTAAGTAAAGGGAGGCAATTCAAGCGACTGAGGTATTGCTTGCGGAAATCGGCAGCAAAAATTAGAATCAAAATCAAGAACTTAGTTAATGAATTGCACAAAAAAGCTGCAAAATATTTTGCAGCCAAGTACAAACTAATTTTCTTGCCAACCTTTGAAACACAGCAAATGGTTAAGAAAGGTAGGCGTAGGTTGGCGACTAAAACTGCTAGAGCGATGGTCACGTTGAGCCATTATCGTTTTAAGCAAATGTTGAAGCATCAAGCCACCAAACATGGTGGTGTTGTAGTAGACGTAACAGAAGAGTACACATCGAAAACTTGCTCAAAATGTGGGCATATCCACGCTAAATTGGGTGGAGCTAAAATCTTTAAATGTCCAGAATGGGGACACACTCTGGACAGGGATAAAAATGGCGCTTTCAATATTTTGTTGAAAGCTTTGAGAGATACCTCCCTGACAGGAGAGCTTGCTGCTTTTTCTGTTTTGCCATACACGGCTATTCTGGGCTTAGTCCGGGATTTACCGGGTTAAATGTATCTGATTCTCAGGTTCGATCGAGAAAGTTGTTCTAGGGAGAATTGTGTCACTTTTAGGGACTAGAGTTCAGGAGATAGCTGATTTACCTGCGATGAGTTGGGCAGAGGTGCTGTCGCGGTTGCTGTCAGTGCTGCTGCTGATTGCGATCAATGCTTTTTTCGTGACGGCTGAGTTTTCGATGGTGACGGTACGCCGATCGCGCATCAATCAATTAGTCGAGGCCGGCGATGTTCCGGCGATAACTGTTCAATCTTTGATACACAGTATCGAGCGATTGCTCTCAACAATGCAGTTGGGAATCACTCTTTCTAGTTTAGCTCTCGGCTGGATTGGAGAAGATACGATCGCCGTTCTGATCCGAATGTCGATCGGCTATTTGCCGCTACCAATCTATATCAAATCGGCGATCGCCCATTCTGCCAGCATCTCAATAGTAACTTTTTTCCTGCTAGCTTACCTGCAAATCGTACTCGGCGAAATCCTGCCCAAATCTGTAGCCTTAGTTTATTCCGAACAGCTAGCCAGAAGTTTAGGGCCTCCGAGTTTATTGATTTCCCGCTTGTTCAATCCCTTTGTGTCGTTTCTCAATCAATCCACGCGATCGCTATTGCAGCTTGCGGGAATCGAATACGAGCGCACGCACCAGCCAGTTACGCCCCAAGAACTGCAATTAATTATAGCGACTTCCAGCGAATCAAGCGGCTTGGAAGCAGAAGAGCGAGAATTGCTGAATAACGTGTTTGAATTTGGCGAAGTTTGCGTAGAAGAAGTGATGGTACCCAGGCCCAGCATTGTGGCACTTCCCAAGACGGCTACGTTTCAAACTTTGCTTTCGGAAATGGCGATTTCCAACCATTCCCGCTATCCCGTCACGGGAGATTCTTTAGACGATATTATCGGGATTATTGGCTTCAAACAACTGGCGAAACCCTTAGCTGAAGGTTTGCTATCTCCCGACACGCCGATTGTAACTTGGATTAGTGCGGTGAGATTTGTGCCGGAAATGATGCTGCTGGGGGAATTACTGCCTTTGATGCAGGGTTCGTCGGAAGAAATTGCGATCGTCGTCGATGAATTTGGCGGCATTTCCGGCTTGGTGACGCTGAGGGATTTGATCGCTGAAATTATCGGCCGCACTTACGAGTCGCCCGACAGCAAAGAAATAGCTTTGCAAGTATTGGACGATCGCACTTTTTTAGCGCAAGCGCAGTTAAATGTAGATGATGTCAATCAAATATTGAATTTGGACTTGCAGGTGACAGACGAATATCAGACAATCGGAGGTTTTCTGAGTTATCAGTTGCAAAGAATGCCGGCGGTTGGGGAAGTTTGGCGCTGCGAAAATGCGGAACTTACAGTAGTTTCTGTGTGCGGGCCGCGGTTGGATCAGATTCAAATTCAGTTGTTGAGTGCGACGGCGGGCGATCGAGTTTTGGGTGAAGTTGCAGCGGCGGGCGGGGAAGTTGGGGGAAAAGGGCGATCGAATGGCGGTTTGAGAGGTGCGGCGAAGTTTTCTAGTTAATACCAATTAAAAAAATAAATGCAACAATATTGGTAGGGTGTGTCGCCAGAAAGCTTACCTTAAAAGAGATGAACAATCAGCTATGGCGACGCACCACCGACAAGATTTCAGCAAACAAACTCAACCTCAATTATTGTACAATACCGTTTACTTAAGACCGCCCTGGGGGTAAAACCCTCTGAAAAATAGATACGGAGATTGCTTCGTTCCTCTCTTCGGACTATATTAAGTAAACCGTATTGAATTATTGTAGAAACATTTTTTTGAATTGGTATTATATTTGGATTTTGATGGGGAGGACGATCGCAAATAGCTGATATGCTTTTAGTCCCATTGAATGAATGCGCTGCCACACGAAATTCAAAATAAACAGGACAATAACTAATGTTGGAGGAACAAGCTAAAGTCCTTTAATATCAAGCTTTGTGCTGTTCGTAAGAGTTTTTGCGGTATCAAGCATTCGGGAAAACTTCCTCTGAAAACATACGGCGCAGAATCTCATAGAAGGGTTCACAATACTGCGCTTGTTCGGGTGACAGACAAGCCCCAATCTCCTTACGAAGTAGGTGAGTCATCTGGCTGACGAGCTCCCAACTGACATTCAGTCGAGGGTAAATCATCACGCACAGGGGAAATAGTTCGGTTTCTAGCGCGTGCAAATTGCCTTCGAGCAAACAAACCCACATATAAACCTGAAACATCTCGACATCACGAACACTTGATGTACGGATATGTTGACTGTTGAGGGGCCCAGAATAACAGCGATAGCGTGGGTACAGTTGATTCACTCGATCGACTACCCGTTCAGCAATATAGCTCATCTTCGACATCAGCAGGCGAACAGATTGCACCGGAATCGCATTCGGTGGATGCTTTGCAGCAGCTTGGTATGCGCGTTGCAGTGGCATATATAAATGATCGTCTAGCATCTTGACGTAGTTACCAAAATTTTCCTGTTCTCCCTCAGGGAGCAAGTCCATCAACTGCGTTCCCGTGTAGTGATATTGCATCGCCACAAAGCCAATCACGCGGGGATCAATTGCTGTAACGTGCTGTCGGACTTGTCCGAGAACTGGGCTCACCTTGTTGACTATACGATAGGGCGACAATTGCTCGCTATATGCTTCGATCGCAAACTTATAAACTTGATGAATACCACCAGAAATATACCAAGGATCGATCAGATCCGTATCTATACCGTGTTCAATTAACGTTTCTGCCAATAGGTAGTCAGTTTTTGTCCAGGATTTTGCACTCACAGAACGCAGCGATGTCAACATTTGTTTTGCCATACTGATACGCCGTCGTTCGATAAATTTATCCTCACCCACAACCGCAGGGGTACCGCTTTTCATCTGTTGTAGATACTTTTGCGCGAAGGAAACAGATAAGTCTACCGATGGTGATAGCGGATCGAATGATATGGAGCTGAGCAAAGAAGGATGAGTAGTCATTGATTTAGTATTTATTCTGTCAAGGTTAGATGCTGATGGCTTTTCAGTCACACATTCATTTTTTGCGAGAGACAATTGTGCGAATGCCGGAGTAGATTTAATCTAGAATTTGGTAGCAAATGATGGCGATAATAGCGATCGCTATTGTTTGTTGAAGCATTCGATCTTAACTATAATCTCCTAAAACTCCAGGATTCAATCGTATAAATACTGATAAATATAATAAACTTCGCAGCCATTTCCGAGTCAATACCGTACTTGTAGGTAGACTTTCAAATTAAATAGTTGGCTGACTTTGTGCAACGCCTATATACCACGCTGGTAAGGTCAAAAAACGGCACTTGTCGCTGGAACCGAACTCCTTAGCCGAAATACCGAAGCTAGAGACTGTTATTGTTCAAAATTAGCCTAAAATTGCCTGATTTAACGATCGTGCTAGACAGTGCTGGCTGTATGTACCCAGCGGGTGCATCTGGTTTTTGAAGCCTGAAGAAGCATGACCGCATATAAGTTATTAGTTATCATCCGATATTGACGGAGGTCATGCTTCGCCCCTACAAACATATTTGCCCAAGTGACATGCACCCTACCCAGCACTGTTCGGCGGAATAAATTTAAATTGCACAAAAAGCAGGAAATCGCTATTTTGCTTGAGATTTTTTCATATTTCAAGCAAAGAAAATTGATCGAGAGCTTGATTTCAAAATCAAAACCCTTAAACTTGACGAGACTCGCGGTGTTCAAAATCAATCTATCTGCATTGCCAACCCTACAAATTGGTTAATTTCAGTGAGTTAAACAATCAATTAGTGCGGATTGAAAGGGTGCATCTGGCGCAAGGCAAATATATCCGTAGGGGCGAAGCATGACCGTAGAAAATAGGAGATTATAACTAATAACTTATATGCGGTCATGCTTCGCCCTCTTCAAAACTCAGATGCTTCCTTGCAAACCTGCAATATTAAGCGTAAGGCACCGGATCTTTTAATCCTAATTCGTCAAAAGCAGCCAGCCGCAACCGACAAGAATCGCAAACGCCGCAGGCACTTTCGCCACCTGAATAACAAGACCAAGTTTGTGTCCAAGGCACTCCCAACTTGTTGCCCAATTGAATAATTTCGGTTTTTTTAAGTTCTATCAAAGGTGTGAAAATCTTAATAGCTTCTCCTTCCCTTCCCTGCTTGGTTCCCAACCGAAATACTTCCTGCATGGCTTGGATGTAATCGAGGCGGCAGTCGGGATAGCCGGAATAATCTAAAGCGTTGACACCGATGTAAATTCGCTGAGCTCCTAGGGTTTCGGCGTAGGCGAGGGCAAAGCTGAGAAAAATGGTATTTCTAGCTGGAACGTAGGTAACGGGGATGTTTTGCGACATTTCTGCCAGATTGCGATCGATCGGCAATTCTATCTGATTGTCTGTCAAAGCCGAACCGCCCCACTGCGTCAAGTCAAAGTTTACCACCTGATGCACCTTAACCTGTGCTGAAAGTGCGATCGCCCGTGCTGATTCTAACTCTCGCCGGTGTCTTTGCTGGTAGTCAAAGGATATCGCGTAACATTCGCAGCCGTCGGCTTTCGCTTGATACAAAACAGTTGAGGAATCCAGCCCTCCCGACAATAAAATAACTGCTTTCACTTAAAACATCCTCGATTGCATCAGGTTTTATATTTATATCAAATCTGTTGTCACTTGACAAGATAGGAAGTACGGTTGAAACCGCGCCTACAAAAACGTAGGCGTTAGCCTTCCCGAAGGGTAGTCAGCCGGACGCCGACTGAAGAAGATAAAATAATTTTAACCGCATAAGACGGCGGTTGAAACCGCGTCTACAAAAACGAAGTCCGCCTCCGCGGACTGAAGAAGATTAAATAATTTTAACCGTCGAGTTTTCTTCAACCCGCGGAGGCGGGTTTTGTTTGTATAGAAGCGGTTTCAACCGCCGAGTTTTCATGCAACAAATCGTCTAGTTCCCGGTAATCCGGCAAAGTTGTATCAATTGCTCTACCCTGCCGCAAAACTGTGCGATCGCGCTGCGATCGAGATAACAATTCGCTAAAATTCCGCGCCTTAAACAAAATCAAATCTGCGGGTAAACCAACTCCGATTCGTCCCAAATTCGGCAATCCCATTAAGTCGGCTGGTGTGGTTGTGACTGTGCGCGGCCAATTTTCCCAAGGCCGATCTAAATGGGCGATACGGGCTGCCATATTCAAGACTTCCAAAACATCGTGATCGCCAAATCCGTAAAACGGATCGCGACAATTGTCGCTGGCAACTGCGACGGGAATTCCTGCTGCTTTTAGTTCATGCAAGACAGTCACTCCGCGCCACCTCGGTGTACGCCCAGATTGTCTGTCTTGCAGGTAAAGGTTGCACATCGGCAAGCTGACAATGCCAATATTTTCTTCCTTGACTAATGTCAAAGTTTCTGTTACTAAGTCTGGCGGTTGTACGGCTAAACTACAGCAATGTCCGCAGATTATTTGACCTGCAAATTCATGGCGAATGGCGGTTTTTGCTACTTCTCGCAGTGTGGTTGATTCTGGATCGTCGGTTTCGTCGGTGTGGAAGTCGAGGTTTAAACCGCGTTCTTGGGCTAAGCTAAATACGCGATCGAGTTGTTTGTCTAAATCGGGATTCATGTAGGCGACGCCGCCGAGAATGCCGCCGATTTGGGCAATTTTGTCTGCTAATTTTTCACCCTCGGGTGTCAGGAAATAGTCCAGGGAAACTAGGGAAACTGCTTGCAAAATTAGCCGATCGCGCCATTCGGCCTGCAAGGCTGTAAATACTGCTAAACTAACGGTTCCCTGTTCTCCTGCGCTGTCGATGTGAGTGCGGATCGCCTTGGTTCCGTGGGCGTAGCTGCACTGGAGGCCGAACTGCATCCGCCGGTAAACATCCTCTGCATTCCAGTATTTTTGGGCATCAGCGTGTACTGTGTCGATCGCGCTAGCAAACGTTCCATCGGGATTGGGCGATCGTTCCCAGATATGTCCTTTGTCTAAATGCGCGTGCATATCGACAAAACACGGGAAAATTAAGCCGCCTTGCAAGTCTACCATCGGAATATCTCCAAGTTGGGATAAAGATTCTGTACCTGTGGGGATGATTTGGGCGATCGCGCCGTTGGCAATTTCCAGATCCACCAGACAAAAATTGCGATCGGCTGTTGTGGTGATAGTAGACGCTGAATTGGCGATCGATTTCATCTCTAGAAGAGATTCGGGTACGCGACCATTTTTTAGCAAATAATTAGATGTAGCTGGCAACATGAAATTTTCTAGTTAATATTTTATTGAGTTGAGAGTTATTGAAGATGTCTATTGTAGGGGCGCGTATCTGCTAATAATTCATGAAACAATCCAGTGTGTCAATGCTCTCATCCGCCCTCTTCTCCTTAAATGAACTCTATTGGGTTATACAATAACATTATAGCAGCTTTAATGAACATGATATCTGTCAAATTTTGCTGCTGGGATAAGCCCCTCAGGGAGAGCAAAAGTAATCTAAAAATAGACACAGAGATTGCTTTCATAAAAAATCGCGTTCATGTATATAGCGTTATATCGTTGACCGTTACATCGGAATGATTTAACCACAGAGAACACAGAGGACACAGAGTCCGAGAATAGAGAGATGAATCATTCTGATGCTACCGGATTTGGTGTTACTCACTTCGGAAAAAATTAACATTTACCCAAGCATATCACTCGATCTAAAATCTTAAATGAAAAATCCCCATTCCCCAATCCCCAAATCTAAAATCAACTGAGCCGTGTTGCTTTATATTATTGGCAATGTCGTGCATATTTCTGACCCACAGAAGCAGTTGGCGGTACGGGTAGACGATGAATGCAAGGGTTCTGACGTGTTTAGTTCGGATATCTGCACTTGTTGCCGTCCTGATTTGGTACAGGGTATCGAAATTTGCATCCAAACGGCACAATCCGGTAGTTCTGGGGTAATTGTTTACTTCCGCAAGCAAGGCAGAGCTTTGGGGGAAGTAACTAAGTTTTTGGTGTACAATGCCAGAAAAAGGCTGGGAGCATCTCAGTTTTGCATTTATAAGTGCTGTCCCCGCTCGCGAGTTGTAGAATACGCGAGCTCTTGCGTGCTCGCACTATAATAAAAAAATGCTTTTTGCAAAACTGAGATGCTCCCAAAAGGCTCGAAGGTGGCGATCGCCCTGATGACTATTTTACTCGCACTCAATGTGTTGCAGGATTTCAAGATATGCGGTTTCAAGAACTAATGCCAGACGTGCTGCACTGGTTGGGTATCCCTCGCACTGACCGTTTAGTTTCCATGAGCCATCTCAAATACAATGCTATTATCAATTCTGGCATTCAAGTAGTCGATCGCCTCCCCATCCTCGAAGATTGGATTCCCGCAGGCGCACAAGTCGAAATCGTCGCCAAAAAAGCCGCCGCCTACTACACGCCAGACCCTGTGCCAGATGCTACAATTCTTGCAGAAGCGATCGGACGCGATGCCAGGAGATTCAGAAGGCAAAGACACGACTGTTCGGAAACAGTTGCGTCTTTGCCAAATTAAATTTATTACTGGTTTTTGATCAGTCAGGGTAGGTTATGGCTAATTTGCGTTCTACTGTGATCGTAAAAACAGATATTTGCGGATATACCGCCCGAGTTAAAAAATTATCTCAGTCGGACTTAAGTAGTTTGTTGAACGAGCATAAAACTTTTATTTCAGATATTAGTACCAGAAATGAAGGAAGTTTGATCAAAGGCGAAGGTGATTCATTTTGGCTGATTTTTCCCAGCGTCACAGCAGCCGCGATGGCAGCCTTAGAAATGCAGCAAGAATTGAGAACCCAACAATCTAGCAAATCGAACGACGAACGATTGGCTATTCGCGTGTCGATTACCTTGGGAGATGTCTTGCATCAAGATAAAGATATCTTTGGCGATACGGTCAATTTAACAGCGCGTATAGAATCAGTAACTCCCCAGGATGAAATATATTTGTCCCAAGCAGCATGGCTGGCGCTCAACAAAGCAGAAGTGCAAACATCTTTTGTCAATGAGTTTTCCTTGAAAGGGATGAGCGAACCTGAAAAGGTTTACAAAGTTGACCAAAGTTACAAGACGCGAATTGTGGAAAATCAAGCAATAATTAAAGCGGATTTGAGAGGTTTTATTGCTTATCAAGAATCTAATTCTATCAGAGATGTTGAATATTTGCTCACCAACTTTGATACTTTTGAAAAAAACATTTGCGAAGAATACGGTGGCACAATTCGCAGTATTGTTGGCGATTCGCATTTGTTGACTTTCCCAGAAGCTCACTCAGCCCTAGCGGCCATGGAAAGTTTGTGCGAAAATTGGAAACTTTTTATACACGGCCATAAAATACCTTGCGGTTTGTCGGTGGGAGTTGCTAAAGGAAATTTGTATATATTTCGGTCTTGCACTTACGGAAAAGATATTAACATCGCCGACAGGCTGGAAGATTTAAGTAAAATAGTATCTCCGGGTACAGAAAAAAATTCGGTAATAGTTTCAGATCAAATAAAACGCGAAGTTAGTGGCTCGAAGTGGGAATACAAGCTGATCAAAATCGATAAAAATGCGATTTTAGATAATCTGTTAGATTACAGTCAGTTTGACTTTTTTCAGGAAAATGATGTTTACCGATGTTTAGTTGTTTAACACTCGGCTGCCGTTCTACGATAGTTGGTAGTGCCCACGAAAGTCCGCTCCATTTTGCGGACTTTCGTGGGCACGTGCGATCGAATGTAATTACGGTTAATCGATCGGACACGATATAATCCTGTGTCGGGAGATAGTGAGGGACTTGAACTTTCTGTTGATAGTTTCCCTCTCTGACTGCGTTTATCAAGTCGTAGAAACTCCGAAAAGTTCGATTGAATACTTTCAGGGTATGTTGGGCTATATCAGTATTCAACTGTTGATAGTCCTCGCTTCCCTTGCAGTAGTAATAGTTACACTCGTAGCGAAGGTGTTTGCCAGATTGGAAGCAATACTGTCTGAGTGTATAAAACCATACACTGTAAAGGTTTTTACTCAACCGACAGAGTTCTCGCAAGGTGTTAAACTCTTTGGTGGCAAGTCCGCGTATCTGATTTTTTAAGTCAGGTACATAGAGATTTCCGTAGAAATATGGCTAGTCTAGGAAAAGCCTAGCCAAAATGTAAAGCCGATGCTCAAAGCACGGGGTTTCAAACCAAAAATTTTCGATGAAGTTGAATAATATTGAGCTAGAGGCTGTAAAATATCTGAGAACACCAACTGCGATTCGCCAAAAGTGCGATCGGCTTTTTAACTTAGCCTCCGAAAATAAACTCAATTTCTTCTGTGTCGATTTATCCGAACTCGACAAAGCAGCAAATTATGTAATCGACACAACCCGCCAACAGTATCCCGATTTTAATATTCCGTTTCACAGTCAGTGGCGGCATTTTGAAGCCGGCAACCAACCGCGCCTCGCTCAATTCGATGCAGCTTTAACAGAATTTTCAGTCATAGAACAAGCAAAGATAAAATTTGATTTAGCCATTGTCAGCGTTTTACTCGATGCCAGTGCCGGCGCAGATTGGCAGTATTGCGAAGCAGAAACCAAAGAAGTTTATCGCCGTTCAGAAGGGTTGGCAGTAGCCACTTTTCGGATGTTTTGTCAGGGTATTTTTTCCAGCAATCCAGATTTTCCTTGGCAAGCCGATTTTCGCGGGCTTTCTCAATTAAAATTAGAAACCTTAGCGGCCGGATTTCAAGTAAGTCGAGACAATCCGCTAGTTGGTTTAACAGGCAGATTAGAATTGTTGCAGCGTTTGGGGAATGCAATTTGCCAACATCCATTATTGTTTGGCAGCGAGAACCAGCGTCCCGGCAATTTGGCACAATACTTGCTTGACAGTCTGGTTTCTGGAGTCAAAACTGTGGATTGTGCTAAAATATTGAGCGCTGTTTTGACAGGTTTTGGGGAAAATTGGCCGGGAAAATATGCCATTGGTGGCGTTAATTTAGGTGAGGTTTGGCGGCATCGGGCTTTGCAAGGAGAAAATCTGGGAGATGAATTTGTGCCGTTTCACCAACTCTCGCAGTGGTTGACTTATTCGCTGTTGGAACCGCTGCAAGAACTCGGTTTGTACGTCGTGCGATTGGACGAGTTGACGGGATTAGCGGGGTATCGTAACGGCGGTTTGTGTTTGGATATGGGGCTGTTACGGGCAAAAGATTCGGCTATTTTTGAGCAGAAGTATTTGCCGGGTTCGGAAGTTGTAGTAGAATGGCGATCGGTCACTGTGATTCTTTTAGATAAAATTGCAGCAGCTATGCGATACAAGCTGGATTTGAGTGCGACAAAATTGCCACTGGTGAAGATTTTGCAGGGAGGAACTTGGGCGGCGGGGCGAAAAATTGCCACAGAATTGAGGGCTGCTGGAGTACCGCCAATTCATATTGAAAGTGACGGGACTTTTTTTAATAGTTGACAGTGGACAGTTGACAGAAGTCAAGCGTGAAGTCAGAAGAAGGAAGGTTCGGAATGCAAGTCCGATGGCACTGAAAAAGTCTAACTGAATTGTTGTAGCAAGGATTTTTTAAAGCTGTATTTTTTTGCCAAGAAATCGTGGTTAAGCGAATTCTAGTTTAATATTAGTCAATATTGATGTTAATTATTAGGTACGTTGTTGCGCTTAAGCGCTCTTTATAATACAATACAGTTTACTTAAGATTGTCCTTATTGCTTTATATCTAAGAAAGAGCGCTCAAGCGCAACTACGTACCTTTATTGCAGTATCTATTTTTCAGAGGAGTTTCACGAATAGCAGTATATTAGTCAACTGTATTGCTTTATATCTAAGAAAGA
>NZ_JAEQCT010000032.1:0-48592 GCF_020738205.1 Microcoleus sp. PH2017_24_DOB_U_A | reverse complement strand
ATAGCAGTATATTAGTCAACTGTATTGCTTTATATCTAAGAAAGAGCGCTTAAGCGCAACTACGTACCTTTATTGCAGTATCTATTTTTCAGAGGAGTTGTTTTTAAATTCGATAGCTGCATCATTTTTTTTTGTTATTCAAACGCCTTGGTGCTTTTAATTTTGCTTTCATGCGATAGTGTAATTGCTTGTGTAATGTTTGATATTTGACTGATATTTGATAGTTATCTTCTACCCAGGCCGCAATTTCTTTGTAAGTTGTGAATTCACAGGATTCCTCACTTAACTTTTCTGCAATTCCTGCTATTACTGCTGAGGGAATTATTCTGGGTCTACCAGTTGCTTGCCGTATTTTTAACAGTTCTTGCAGACCGCCAGCACTATATTGTTTTAACCATCTATGTACAGTAATTCTATGTACACCTAAACGTTCAGCTACATCTGTAAGGCTTTGGCTATATCCAGTCTTTAACCAATAAAGTGCCTGGATTTTTGAGCGATTAGTCAAGGTTCGTTGCTGCGACAGAAGTTGTTTTAATGCGTCGGCTGTTACATCAATTCTTTCTTGGTAGTTTACTTTCATAGAACATTTCTCAAAGCCTAAGCGTCATTGTAGCATATTTTTGGGTAAATTCTCTAAGCTTTAGCAGTTTTGATGAGCGCACAAATGACCCGATTTCGTAAAGGAATCGGGTCATGCGTGTTATGTTTTTTAGCGGTTATGGTTAGCGGCAAGTGCGATATTTGACGTGATAAACTAAACCGCGATGAGCTAAATCGAAGGAGTCAACGGTGGCTGTGCCGGCACCGCGGGCTGTCATCGAAGCATTTACTCGCATATTTACACTGTCGCCACAGCGAGACCACACATCTGCTACAGTGGCTAAGCTATCTCGAACGTTGTAGTTGGTTTCGCCGTTGAAAGTGCGAGAAAAAACTGGGCCCTTGGCTCCAGCAAAAAAGTATTCTGCTCTGAGGTTTCCGCTGGTTTTAGGAGCAACGTAACCGCGATAATCGGCATCGTAAATCGAAATTTGGAAGCCTTGGGGTACTTTGATGGGAATGCTCAAATTGCAGCTTTTCCGGGTCTCTGCTGAGACGTTTCCTTGGGCTACAAACTTATCAAATAGGATGCTGAGTTCTTGACCGTCGGGGCTGACGCTGACGCTGGCGGATCTGTCTGGGCAACCGCTACCGCCGTAGCTTGCACCTAATATTTGAACTGATGGGTTAGCAGCCAAGGCTGGGCTGATAGCAGCAGTGGTTAATACTGTGGCTAGCAATAGTTTTACAAATTTCATGGATGTTCTCCTTAATGTTTTTTTGTTAGGACAAACCTGAATTATTCAAGGAAGATTGAGGCGATACCCTTCCAATTAGGAGATGGCAAGCCTTTACTGAAAAGGCAGTCAGACTCTGACTGGGAGCTAGATCGCTGTACCTGGCTCGGAGCTTGATCAAGTAGCATTAGTTGATGGACTAATACTTGTTTTGTCCTGATACTTTCTAAGATTCATGGCATTTAGAGATTGTTCCGGAAAATTCGATGATAAAAAATTGATTTTTTTTTACAGGTGTTTGCGGGAACAAAGCTCTGTTTTTTTTGTCTGCTGCTGCGCGGAAAAATGTTTTTTCAGCAGCAAATATTTTCCCGTGGCTATTTGTTGAGAAAAGATGCTTGCATTCTGGAATTATAGGCTTTGTAGCTGTAGTGAAATGATCTGTGTGGTAGCGGGTAACGGTAAAAAAGAGGAGAGATGTATTCTCAGGCAGATCTAGGTAGGGAGAGATGATAGTAAGGTAGATTAACTCTTCACAAAAAAATGAGTTAGTGTTATCGACCATCTTTTGATACAGCACAAGTTAACTCTCGTGCTGCAAGCTCAAGCGCACACGGGAAAATTTCGTTAACTGCTGAAAGAAATTGGGATGCTGCTAGCCTGTGAGGTGACGCGAGATTTGCTGCTGAAATACGAAGAAATGGAAATGCCGATCGCTAAAGTGAGATGTTTTGATTGTCGATCGCATTCTGGTTGCTGCTAACTCAGCAGTGGCGGCAGTCGATCGGCTTAAACAAGTGAATCCGAAGTCTATTAAGTTTTTGTCCTTGCTGGCGGCGCTGGAGGGAATCGATATTGTACTGGGACTTGCAGATGTGGCGATCGCCTTTATTGCCCTTTGTAAATTGAATTAAATATATTTTTGCTGTATATGCTAATACATTCATTTAACAAAACTTTGTTAACATGAATCTTGGTTTGATATTGCCATAATTTATAAATAGTTACATCTTTATGTCAGGAAAAACCTATATATAGCAAGGATTACAGGATTCTTAAGATTTTATTCACAAATTGCATTATCAAGATGTATTTACTGCATCTAATCGTTAAATTCTATGTATTTAGTATAACTAATGGCAGCAATTACTACATAAAATAGAGGTATGATGCTCACTGCTTACGATCGACTAATAACTTTTTTTGAACGAGGAAAAAAACAATGGAGACTACAGCACAGAAGCAAGCCCCACATCAGACTGCTGAGGAAGTGAAAATTAACGATATCAACAGCTTGGAGTTTGAGCTTTGGGCTAAAGCGGTCAAACGACAGATGATTGCAGCACTCTCTAAAAAGGCCGCGATCTAACATCTCTGGGTTTTTGTGTGCAAGTGGTGTAAATTAACTTAACAAAATTGTTGTCTGCATTGTTGTCCGATCTCTATAGGGGGAGATCGAGAGAAGAGAAGGAGAGGGGGAGAGGGGGAGAGGGGGAGAGGGGGAGAAGAAAACTTTTTGCTTCTTCCTTGTTTTGAACGCACGGGTGGCCGGAAACTGGGTTTTTTTGCGGAAATACTTCTGTTGCGACGGGCAGAAATGGTAAAAAAACTGGTTTCTTTGTACCAAGACTGCGTCCGTGACTTTTCCCTCTGCCGAAGGTTTTTTGCCGGATTACCAGAAAAACATGGTTTAAAGCCTCTGCCTTAAGCGGGAGAAATTAAAACAAGACTATTCATTACTCGAATCCTCAAACTTCCAGGTAGAGGTCGCCCTCAACTGTCAACTGTCAACTGTCAACTGTCAACTGTCAAGATCGCTTATCAACCGCCGCTAGCAATCGCAGATTTCCGTCTTGAATCTGCACCGCTTTTACGGTTCCCACAGCGACTCTTTGTTGACCGTTAGCCATCGCTACTTCTATCTTAATCTTGGGGTCAGCCTGCAAGCCCAGGCGCCCCCACAACCATTTGATTTGAGTAGCAGGAAAAGAGCGGACTTCTACATCGGCAAAGGGCGGATTAACCCAGCGGGTTCCGTCGTAAAAACTGGCTACTTGTACCTGATACCAAACTTGTTCTCCGGTCAATTTTAACTCGTTTTTCGCTTCTGGTTCCAGCCACTCAGCGGGATTAATACTGCTAATTAAAGTAGCAGAACCCATAATTTGACTTTTGTGGTCTTCTAAACTTTCAGCTTGAGAAATTGCTTCCTCAAGTTTATTGACCAAATTGCGAATTCTAGTTCGAGTTTCGCTGTCAGTATCTGGTTGCTGGTCGAGCCAATTCATCGCCTCGCGAGTTCCGTCTTGAGAGGCTACAATCAGGGTGCCCCAAGCTTTGACATCGGCGTCAGCGGCATTGACTCTCAAGGCGGCGTCTACGCGGTTCATGATCCGCCCGCCTTCATTTTTGAGGGTGGCGGCAATTTCGTGAGTGTTGCTGGGATCGGCTTCAAATACTTGCAAAGCTTGATTCCAGCGGCCGTCTATCAATTCTGCGAGAACTTGTTGGCTGGGACTGGCCCAAGATGCGATCGCCTGAGCACGAGTAATTTTAGCATGAAATTCGATCGTCTCTAGTTGAGCTTGGGCGACTGCGGGCCAATTCTGACCGGCTTTGGCTTTAGCTGAACGCATGACATTTAATCCGGGAGACCAAAGTCCGCTTTTTGCCAGTCGCAGCCCATTTTTATAAGTCTGGTCATTGAAGGCAAATTCTTCTAAGGAAATCGCGGTTAATTGAACTGGGTTCGGGATAAATTTGCGCGAACCAATTTGATAAATGGTAAATTGCGGTTCTAAACCAATTGTTTGGTCGATCGCCAACTGGGGGTTTTGCCCCTTAACAATTTGCTGCCAATTCGGCGCTTGTCCGGCCGCACTCGCCCAATCCAACAGCGAGATTAAATGATTTTGACTGGGGTTGTAGCGAACGACTTGTCCGTAGGGAATTTTCTTGTCGCCCCGCACGAGTTTACCGCTGACATTAAACCAAATGCCCAATTCGGGGGGCTTGCCGTCAAAGCGGCGCAGTTCTGTTAGCGGTAGCGACTGATTTGAGGCTTGATTGTTGGATCCAGAGTCATCCAAAGAAGCAATGACAAAAGATTCCGCCGGGCCTTCTATATTCACAGAACTTGCTAGCTGAAAATACTGTACGGTATCGGAATCGCGATCGGGAAGTTGCACCCGCTTGTACACTCGAAGTTCGACAATTTGACGGCAAGGATTTTTGCAAACTGTAGAAGCATTAACTGTTCTTTCCACCATCACCGGCAACAGCAAATCGGAAATAGAATTATCTGCGGATTTCTCAACAGGAAGCGGTAGGGGTTCGCCGGTGATGAATCCCAATTTGCGGATGCTGGCTTTGATTTGATCGAGAGTTTGGATGGTATCTCTGCTACCTGTAGGCAGGCGCGACCATCCGGGTACAAACTGAGAGACCAATCTGTTACCGTTGGGATCGACAATTAGCTGGTAACTCAGCCAAGCGCCACCTCCCATCAAAGCTGCACAGCCGCACAAGACGCTGAGGGCTGTCAAATTAGCTACCAGTCTTTTCCAGGGATATCTGACAGGAGTTGGGGAACCAGGTATGGGAAGCTGGGACTCTTGAAGTTTTTTGGCGCGTCGGTTTTGGCGGCGGCGTCTTGTCGGAGGAGGAGCAACTTTGCGATTTTCTGGGGGTTTGGCTCGATTTTTTGAGGAGTTTATTTTGTGTTCCATCGTCGAATTTTAGAATTTAGATTTTAGAATTTAGAGTTTAAAATTGGAATAGCCGATCGTACTGCCGACCTATGATATCCCAGGTATATTGGCTTTCAACGAGCGATCGCGCCCTCAGAGACAGTTCCTGTCTTAGCTGATAATTTTCAAACAAACTGGTAATCGCCTCAACATACTCCTGAACTTCGTTTGCCCGCAAGGCCCTTGTCGGGGAAGGCCCGCCACCGACGGTTAAACCCTCCAAACCTCGATCGCTAGCAACTACAGGCGTTCCAGCCGCCATCGCCTCCAAAGTTTTATTTTTAATTCCAAAACCAATCCGCATCGGCACCACACAAACAGCAGCCTGATGCAAATATTCTGCCACCCTTTGCACCCTGCCTACTACTTGAATTCCCGGAAGTTTCCCCAAGGCGAGGACTTCGGGAACTGGCGAGGTGCCGACTAGGGTGAGGGTAGCATCGGGATACCGCTGCTGCAACTTTGGGAGTACCTGCAAACTGAGAAACCTGGCCGCGTCTATATTGGGCAAATTGTTCATGGCGCCTGCAAAGATTAAGGTGTGTCCTCCTGGATCGATCGACCGATAGGGAAATTCTGCCAAATCCACGCCGTTAGGAATCACATCAATGGGAGGGACAAAAAAATCTGCTTTCCCTCCGAGGCTGCCAGAGGACAGCAATTCTAGCAGTTGCTGCTTGTCTGTGGATGTGGTGGCGACAATACGGGAGAATTTGGTACAGTAACGTTTTTCGTAGCGGGCGAGTAGCGGTAAATTTAGTCGATCGCGCAGGGGTTTTTGGGAAGTCCCGGTGGCTAACATTTCCCTGCAAGTTCCCCAAACGGAACTGTGAATATTTGCAACTGTTAGCAGTTTTTGCCGCCATTCTGGACGCACATAAATCTCGTTAACGCTGTGCTCGCAGGTAACAGCATCACATTTGCCTGCTATGACTAAATTGTCTGCCCAATTTTGCATTGCTTGAGAGTAGCTGGAGATTACGTTCGGAGGCGTCCCGGATAACAAAAATTGACTAAATCTGTGGAATTTTCCTATTATTTCGTTCATTTTCTCATCAATCCCCTGATTGAGGGGAGGAAAGAATTCTTCCTCAATCCCCCCCTTGTTAAGGGGGGGAGGAAAGAACCCCCCCTCAGTAGTCTCCTGATTGAGTCTTAGCCCCCCCTTAGCAAGGGGGGGTTGGGGGGGTGTCTGCGGGTGGAGGAAAACTGCTAATTGTGTAACTTGTTGCCTCAATGCGTCGATTTGTGAGTCAGTGACATCTGGCGATCGCACAGTACCAAGAATTACATCATGCCGCCGGCTCAAGTATTGCAACAAATTAAATGTCCTTACCTGAGTTCCGCCGCGGCTTGGCGGATAGGGAAAAGTTGAAGAAAGCATCAAAATTCGCATGGGATGTTGAATAAATAAAGTTGCCACTGTCACGATAAAATTGATTGATAAAACCTGTTTAACAATCCTCCCACCTATGGATGAATTATCTGTTAAGGCGCTGCTCGAAGATTTGAAAAAGTCTGACGAAAGCGTGCGCGATCGGGCTACTACAGAACTCTGGCGCACTTGGTTTAACCAGAAGGGTGACTACGGGATGCAAGTTCTCAGGCGATCGCAAGTTTCCCTAGATGCAGGAGATGTTCGGCACGCTTTGGATTTGCTGACAAAACTGATTGCGGAAGCGCCGGATTTTGCTGAAGCTTGGAACCGGCGCGCCGTACTTCACTATACCCAAGGCAATTATCAAAGGTCGATCAAAGACTGCGAAACAGTCCTTCAACTAAATCCGGTGCATTTTGGGGCGTTGCACGGTCTGGGTTTGTGCTACGCTGCCCTGGGAGAATACAGAAGTGCTATTCGAGCTTTTCGTCGCGCTTTGGAAATTCAACCTTTTGCATTGGTGAATCAAAAGTTAATTCTGGAATGTACAGCTCGTTTAAATTAAAAGACATAGGGCATTGGGCATTGGGCATTGGGCATAGGGCATAGGGCATAGGTGGTTTCTTTCCCTGAACTCAATTGCGAATTTTTTTCGCAATCTCAATCCCAAATCTAAAATGGTTTTAATGCCGAAAATTAGTGTTTGCATTCCTACTTGCAATCGAGTGCATTTGCTGGCTAGTGCGATCGCCAGCGTGCTAGATCAAACTTATACAGATTTTGAGTTAATTGTCTGCGATGACGGTTCGACGGACACGACTGCGCTGTTGATGTCGGAATTTGTCGTAGCTTGCGGGGCTCCCAGCCATCGCCCGATTCGCTACATTCGGCACCCGCAGAATATCGGCAAAAGTAATAATATGCGATCGGGCTTTGCGGCGGCTAGGGGCGAATATTTTATCAAGTTTGACGATGACGATCGCCTGAGCGCGCAATTTCTAGAGCGGACATCTGCTATTTTGGATAAAAACCCCAACATAGATTTTGTCAGTACCGACCACTGGGTCATTGATCTCAACAACAACATTGACGAAAACCAGACACAACTGAATTCGCAGCGGTGGGGCCGCACCGAGTTGTCGGCGGGAATGATTGAAGATTTACTCCCTACAGTTTTTATAAGACAAAGTTTGCAAATAGGCGCAACTTTGTTTCGGCGCCGCGCGCTGGAATCTGTCGGATTTCTGCGGCCCAATTGGCAAAATTGCGAAGATAACGATTTGTTTGTGAGACTTGCAATTGCAGGCAAAAAGTGCTATTACTTGCCCGAGCTGTTGATGGAGTATCGATTTCATGCAGGACAGCAAGGATGCGATCGGGCAATTCCCTATTTGAGCGATAAATTGCGCTATTTGACCAGCTACGAATTTGATTCCGAGAAGTTGGAAACAGTCAGGCTCAAGAGGATTGCAGAAACTCAATTAGCCCTAGGTTTGCGGTTGATTGAGGTGGGTGAAACTGCAAAAGGGCGGCGGATGGTGCGAGCTGGGAAGTCGGTTTCTGAGACTAAAATGTGGGCGGGTTTGGGATTGTCGCTGCTGCCCGAAAAGTGTCGGGGGAGGGCTTTTGCGCTAGTGCGGGAGTTGTTGAAACGCGAGTTGTGAAAGATGATTTCGAGACAATACCGGGCGGTTGAGACGGCGGTTGAAACCGCGTCTATACAGACAAAACCTGCCTCCGCAGGTTGAAGAGTGGGTAGTTAAAATCACATTTATGGAGACAAAATCTACCGAAAAAGCGGTTTTAATTCTTGATTTTCTTGAGTCCGCGGAGGCGGACATTGTTTGTGTAGACGCGGTTTCAACCGCCGAGTCTTTTATACTGACATTATACGAATGCGTCTTTCACAATACTCCTGACTCTAATTGGTCTAAATAGATAAATTCAGGAGCTTTAACTCCCGCTTCCTCTCTAATTTTAACCAGTGCAGGCGACTCAAAAAATGCCCTGGCATCTGCTGTTGATGTCCACGCGGAGAAATGAACAATTTTGTTAGGTTCATTCTCATACTTCAAAACCTGATACGAGCGCTCGCCAGCTTCTTTTCGGATATTTGCAGCATTGTCAAATACCTTTTTCCAAGCTGCATAATTTTCGACTTCATGAATAATTAAGACATATTGTATACTAATCAAACCTATTTTCCTCTCAATACACTTGATCGTGACTACCAATATCTACAAACACAGTTTTACCATCTTCCGTAAAGTAGAATAGCACCCTTTCGTCATAATCTACGGTAAAACTCCAAAAATCATTAAGTTTCCCCGACAGTTTGTGAGTTTTCAAAGTCGGATTAAATGGATCTATCGTGAACTGATGACTGGTGCATCTCACTGTTGAAGAGGGCGAAGCATGACCGCATATAAGTTATTAGTTATAATCTCATATTGACTACGGTCATGCTTCGCCCCTACAGATATATTTGCTTGCATTGAGATGCACCCTTTGAAAGCACGTTTAAATGAAGAACTGAAACTGACTTCCATGATTACTCCTCTATCAGTTGTTTCAGTTCATTGATGTTGGCAGAAAATTTCAGCAAACCTTTTTGTTGTTCGACTTGCGCCGACTTAAAATTCTCAGAGATCTCCTCACGGCGTTCTTCACGGAGATATTGTTTCAACAATAGTTGAATTTCCTGCTTCTCATCAGCGGAAAGAATTTTTATAGCTTCAACTACATCACTGAAAGTCATAGTCTAAAAATCCCTATCGTGTTTATTCGATTAATCTAACATGAAAAAAGTAAACGCGGTTTCAACTGCCGAGTCTACTTCATGAACGATCGAGACATCCTGCACAGGCATAAAACCTATTTTTCTCTAATTTCAAACATTCACAGAGCAACCTAAAAACTGCTCGTACCCCTCTTTAAACTTTTGCTTTCCCTGAGTCTCGATGATGCTGCCGTGAGCGACAATCACTCGCTCAAAGTCCCAACCTAAAACCTTCTTAACTGACTCTCTCACTTTTTCTTTATCCTTTGTCGCAATTCGCTCCAGTATCGATGGACTCAAATTTTTATATCCGCCGATCGCTCTGCTCGCAAATTGTGTGATGATTGGGAAGCTCTCGTCAAAGTGAAAGGCCGTGTCAGTTAAGATCAGAGTGCGGCTTGCAGCATGAAAAAATACACATTCATTGAGTGAATCAAAACCGCTTAAACTAAGGGTTCTGAATCCATCAAAAAATACATATTCTAGCCCGTTCCATAAACTATTTGCTTCACCTTGGATGGTTCGATCGATCGCCAAATCTGGTTTTTTAGCTTCCAAACCCGGTGCAGCCCAGAATTTCGCGTTTGGGTAGAGCTTTTTGAAATTGGCTGCAAACAAATAGTGATACAGATTGGGCGCTATGATGTGGCTAACGGTTCCCTGTTCGCTAAGCTGACTCACGATTGTATCATTGACTTGAATCGGAGAAATAACGACTAACTCGCGATTAGCCAGCCGAATCACGGTCATTCTCGTGCCAACGCTGAGTCCAAAGTACCGTAACGGTTGTTCGGCAACCCAAATATCTCGATCGATTTCTCTGAGCATCTCAAACCTTCAGCAGCTTGCGAAACAGAGTCAATTGTAGCGCTTTTTGACATCGCACCCTCAACGATCGCGATCGCGCTTTCCACTAAAGTAGTACACAGTGCCCGATCGCAGTTTTTCCTAAATATCGTGTTTATATTGTCTGAAATTCCGACTGTGTGGTTGCAAATTTCCCTCGTGGGAGCCTGGTTGGGCGTAATTTTGCTGGTGGCTGAAGGGTTAAATCGCTTTACTGCTGTCGGTGCCGAGGTATCGCGCAAGGTGGTTCACATCGGTACTGGAAACGTGATTTTGCTGGCTTGGTGGCTGCAAATACCCGACTGGGTGGGGATTTCGGCTGGTTTTTTGGCTGGTG
The DNA here is from genome assembly GCF_020738205.1 of Microcoleus sp. PH2017_24_DOB_U_A. Lineage (NCBI taxonomy): Bacteria > Bacillati > Cyanobacteriota > Cyanophyceae > Oscillatoriales > Microcoleaceae > Microcoleus > Microcoleus sp. PH2017_24_DOB_U_A. Next base: position 38,223 of record NZ_JAEQCT010000032.1, on the reverse strand, counting down.
CGATCGCCCTAATTTCCTACCAAGTTCCGATTTTGCCAAGTCTGAACACTATCCACCGCAAGAGTTTCGGGACTTTTTTCTATGCTGTCAGTATCAGCGTTCTCGTCGCTTGGTTTTGGCCGCTACAACATCAAGAATACGCTGCTTTGGGCATTTTAGTGATGGCTTGGGGGGACGGATTGGCCGCTGTTATTGGGCAGAAATACGGCAAACATCTTTATCGAGTTTGGGGAATGCAGAAGAGTTGGGAAGGTTCTGCAACTATGTATTTGGTGAGTTTTGCTGTTAGCAGTTTGATTTTGCTGGCTGTGCAAGGCAATGTTTGGCAAACTTGGGCGGTGTCGGCTGTTGTGGCTTTGGTTGCTGCTACTTTGGAGTCGGTGTCTAAGTTGGGAATTGACAATTTGACTGTGCCAATCGGCAGCGGGGCGATCGCCTTTTTGCTCAATCAATTTTGGTAATTGGTTCGTAGTGAGGACTTCAGTCCTCATAAAACTCAAAACATTAACGTCAATCGATTTTAGATTTTAGATTTTAGATTTTAGATTTTAGAGGCGACCCCACTGATAAATTCGGGGGAAGAGAGGATTTTCGATTTTTGATTTGGGATTGATTCCACGGATAAATCACGTGGCGGGTACCACCTTTGAAAATCTTGATCATTACTACCAATTTTTAACGGCAAAACCCCAGCTAAACAAAGTTTAGCTGGGGGAAATTGAAGATATTTCAAAGTAGTTGAAAAACTTGCCGTTATTGTGTGAGACGAATGTCTTTGCCTACCTCACTAGAAATACTCCGATCGCCTTTTCATCTGTCCCATTTAGAGCCTTTGGGTGGCGTACCTTCAAAAGGCTGAACGCCAGTAGCCGGATAATCGTCATCGCTCCGTCTAAAAATCCTCGATGCAGCTTCCGAAACGTAACGCATTGCGCCTACCACAGATTTAGAAAGATTCATAAGAACCGCCTCTCTTTTCTGGCTGTTGATACTTTATAGATTAGTCTGAGTTTCTGCCCTGCGATCGCTTTAGCAATATTTGTTTGAATTACTTATTAGTCTGCAACATCGAAGCAAACTGAAGCTTTTACCAATTCAGTGTTTTGGTCGATCGCCCCAATCTCCTCATATATATTTTGCGATCGATTTGCTGAGATTGCTAAATGCGAACTTTTTAGTGATTCTACCATAATTATTTTGTACCCATCTACACAAAAACCCCTATTAGAGGGCATAAATCATAAAATATTCCGACTCTCTCTGAAATCTTAATCAAACCTTTACAAAAAGATATGGTATTTGTCACTATAATTAAATAAACAAAGTTTGTCCGGGGTTTTTTTGATGAAAACTGCGACAGAAAGCCTGCACGTCACAGGTTTTGAGGAAATCTTAGAAGATCGGGAATTGACGGTTTCTCCAGCAGATTACAGCCTGTTGACCGATCTCTACCAGCTAACGATGGCGGCTTGTTACGTCGGGGAAGGCCTCGACGATCGCCCTGCGAGTTTTGAATTGTTCGCGCGCAGGCTACCAGATGGTTTTGGTTATGCGATCGCCATGGGTTTGGCTCAGGCGATCGACTATCTAGAAAAATTGCGGTTCTCAGAGGCGCAAATTCAGGCTTTACAGTCCACCGGAATTTTTGCCGGGGCCCCCGAGCGATTTTGGGATCTACTCGCTTGGGCCCGCTTTACTGGGGATGTGTGGGCGGTACCCGAGGGGACGGCGGTATTTGCCAATGAACCTCTCTTGCGGATCGAGGCTCCTCTGTGGCAGGCTCAGTTAGTCGAAACTTATTTGTTGAATGCAATCAATTATCAAACTTTAATTGCGACGCGGGCTGCGCGGCTGCGCGATGTGGCGGGCCCGGAGGCTAAGTTGCTGGAATTCGGGACGCGCAGGGCTTTTGGGCCTCAAGCTGCTGTCTGGGCTGCTAGGGCCGCTTTGGCTGCTGGGATCGATGGTACTTCTAATGTTTTGGCTGCTTTGAAATTGGGCCGCAAACCTGTCGGTACGATCGCCCATGCTTTGGTAATGGCTGTGTCGGCTCTCGAAGGCAGCGAAGATGAGGCGTTTGCAGCATTTCACCGCTATTTTCCGGGGGCGCCGCTGTTGATCGATACTTACGATACTGTGGCGGCGGCGCGGACTTTAGCATCGCGAGTCAACAGCGGTGAAATGCCCTTGGAAGGCGTGCGGCTGGATTCGGGGGATTTGGTAAAATTGTCTCGGGAAGTGCGATCGATCCTTCCGGGCGTGCCAATTATTGCTAGCGGTGATTTGGACGAACACGAAATTGCTAGATTAAAAAGTGCGGGTGCTTGCATTGACGGTTACGGTTTGGGAACAAAGTTGGTCACCGGTTCGCCTATCAACGGTGTTTATAAGTTAGTGGAAATAGACGGAATGCCCGTGATGAAAGAGGCCAGCGGCAAGGTAACATATCCAGGGAAAAAGCAAATTTTTAGAACCATGAAAGATGGAGAAATTATCGGAGATTGTTTGGGACTGGCAGCGGACAATATTTACAATTCGGAGCATCATTTACCATTAATGCAATTGGTTGTCAAGGATGGCAAACGATTGCACGAACCCGAAAGTTTGGAGGATATCGCCAAACGAACTGCTGCTTCTGTCGCCAGTCTCCCGGCAGAAACTCGCCAATTAAATAACCCGATTTCGCCACCGATGGAAATTTCTACAGATTTGCAGACTCTCACTCAAAAAACGAAAAAGAGTCATTAGTTATTTGTGTCAACGTCAGACTAAAACTTATGAAATATCTCGCTTATAGCATCGATCAGGTACGTTGTTGGGCTTTAGCCCTCTTTATAGATATAGATAAAGAGGGCTAAAGCCCAACAACGTACCTATTTCCCCATTACCCATTCCCAATTCCCTATGCAAAGAATTGCCTTGTTTGGAACCAGTGCCGATCCACCTACTGCGGGACACAAAACAATCTTGAATTGGCTTGCTCAGCATTTTGATTGGGTAGCAGTTTGGGCGTCGGACAATCCTTTCAAGTCGCACCAAACATCCCTAGAACATCGATCGGCAATGCTGCTGTTAATGATTCAAGAAATTAATTCGCCCAGACACAACCTTTGTTTGCATCCAGAACTCAGCAGTCCGAGGACGCTAGAAACCGTGGAACAAGCAAGATTGCAGTGGCAGGATGCAGAGTTGACGATGGTAATAGGCTCGGATTTGGTGGGACAACTGCCTCGCTGGTACAAATTTGAACAGTTGTTAAAAGAAGTAGAGTTACTGATAGTACCGCGGCCTGGTTATCCGTCAGAACAGTTAGATTTGTGGCAGTTGAAGCGCATGGGTGCAGAAGTGGCGATCGCATCTTTGAACGCTCCCGATGTTTCTTCAACTTCCTATCGGGAAACAGGAGACACGGAAGCCCTGACTCCGACTATCGAAGATTACATTAATCGGGAGCATTTGTACGCATGGCACGAGGCACAAAAAAGAGCGAAGGTTGCTCATTAGCTGACTTTAAAGTAGGAGTAGATAATGTAATTTTCTCCGTCGATACCGTGCAGAACCGCTTGTTGGTGCTGTTGGTAATGCGGCAAGACGAACCGTTTATCGATTCTTGGAGTCTTCCCGGTACTTTGGTACGGCACGGAGAGTCTCTGGAAAATGCAGCTTACCGGATTTTGTCGGAAAAAATTCGAGTAGAAAATTTGTATCTGGAGCAACTGTATACTTTTGGAGAACCGGGACGCGATCCGAGAGAATTCACCAGGGGCGATCGCTATCTTTCGGTGAGTTACTTTGCTTTGGTGCGGTTTGAAGAAGCTGAATTGATTGCTGGAAGTGTAGTTGCAGGTGTCGGGCACCGCGTCGGCGGCATTGCTTGGTATCCCGTCCAACAAGTTCCGAAGCTAGCCTTCGATCACAATCAAATTCTCGAATACGGATACCGGCGACTCCGCAACAAACTTGAATACAGTCCCGTAGCTTTTGAAGTTTTGCCAGAGCTTTTTACTTTGAGCGATCTGTATCAATTGTATACTACTATTTTGGGGGAAAATTTTTCTGATTATTCTAATTTTAGAGCTCGATTGTTGAAATTGGGCTTTTTGTGCGATACCCGTGTTAAGGTTTCGCGAGGTGCAGGGCGTCCTGCTAGTTTGTACCGCTTTGATGCTGCCGCTTTTGCTCCTTTCAAAAATAAGCCCCTAGTGTTTATATAGCTGTTCCTTGGATGACCTCGCCTAAAAATAGCCGCCACCGACGCTTGCTGAGAGTCGATCGCCAAATTTTAGACTAAGGTTAAATCTCTCAGATTAATCCGTGGAGTCAATCTAAGATCTAAAATCTAAAATCTAAAATCGACTGACATTACGAGTTCAATTGAGTAATATGAGAAAACAATCTATTAAGGAGTGCAGCAGATGAAAGACCCAGATCAATGTGCTAATATTCATGAAGTTCGCGAGGAAATTGATATCATCGATCGAGAAGTGATCGATGCTTTGAGCAAGAGATTTCAATACGTCATTGCAGCAGCCAGGTTCAAAACGAGTGAAGCGAGCGTTAGAGCGCCCGATCGCTTTCAGGCTATGTTACAACAGCGACGCGAGTGGGCTTTGGAATCGGGTTTGAATCCTGATGTGGTAGAAAAACTCTACCGGGATTTGGTCAATCATTTTATTGAGGAAGAATTGAAGCGTTACAAATCTGATTCAGTTGACAGTTGACAGTTGACAGTTGACAGTTGACAACGACCTCTACCTAGAAGGAAGTGGATTGAAGTAATGAATCGTCTGATTTAACTTTCTCCTTAAAAGGGAGAGGCTTTCAACCAATTCTTTCTGGTAATGTTTCCCTACATTCAAGTCTAAGACTATAGGAAATTGAGTCCGCGCGAGCGGACTGCTAGCAAGATTTATTAGGTGACTTGGTAATATGAAAATTGCGATCGCACAACTCAACCCTACTATTGGTGATATCTGTGGCAACTCCAACCTAATTCTGGAGGCAGCGAAACAAGCGCAGATTGAGGGCGCCAACTTATTACTAACACCGGAACTTTCGCTGCTGGGTTATCCGCCTCGCGATTTGTTGATGAACCCGAGTTTCATTGCAATTGCTGCCGCATATTTGGAACAACTAGCGCAAGCTTTGCCACCGGAGTTAGCAGTCATTGTCGGCACTGCCGTACCTAATGCTGATGCTGTGAAACTAGGCGAGAAGTTATTGTTCAACAGTGCTGTTTTGTTGCAAAATGGCGCAGTGCAACAAGTTTTTCATAAACGCTTGTTGCCTACCTATGATGTATTTGATGAAGATAGATATTTTGAACCGGGACAAAACAGTAATTATTTCACTATTGGTGAACTCAAAATTGGTGTGACAATTTGTGAGGATTTGTGGAACAATGAGGAGTTTTGGGGTAAACGCAGTTACGCGGGCGATCCTATTTCCGATTTGACAAAATTGGGCGTGGATTTAGTGGTGAATTTGTCGGCATCGCCTTATTCTGTTGGCAAGCGGGGAGTGCGATCGGCGATGTTGCAGCACAGTGTCATCCGTTCAGGAATACCGATTGTTTATGCTAATCAGGTAGGGGGAAATGATGATATTATTTTTGATGGTAGCAGTTTTGCGGTGAACCGTCAGGGGAATTTGATTCAAGTATTGGCTTCTTTTGAAACTGATTTTGCAGTGCTGGAATATGATGAAAACAAACAAGATTTGCTCGGGGGTGGGAACAGGCAAGATGCCCGTTCCACAAGTGATTTAATTTCCACAACTGATTTAAGTTTTGAACCGCCATTCGGGGATGCGGAAATTTGGGCGGCTTTGGTTTTGGGAGTCCGAGATTATGTTCGCAAATGCGGTTTTTCTAAGGTTGTACTTGGTTTGAGTGGCGGGATAGATTCGGCTTTGGTGGCGGCGATCGCCAGTTGCGCGATCGGGCCCGAAAATGTGTTAGGGGTGCTGATGCCTTCTCCTTACAGTTCGGATCATTCGGTTAATGATGCTTTGGAGTTAGCCCGAAATCTCGGAATTGCGATCGAAATGTTGCCGATCGGCGATTTGATGAAAACTTACGATCGCACTCTCGGCGATTTGTTTCTCAATACCACTTTCGGAATTGCCGAGGAAAATATTCAATCGCGGATTCGTGGCAATCTGTTGATGGCGATTTCTAATAAATTCGGACATTTGCTGCTTTCCACGGGCAATAAGTCGGAAATGTCGGTGGGTTACTGCACTCTATACGGCGATATGAATGGCGGATTGGCAGTCATTTCCGATGTGCCGAAAACTCGCGTTTATTCGCTTTGTCGGTGGCTGAATGCGGGGGGATATGTAGGGGCTGTACTCTCGTCCCCTGACAGCGCAATCATTCCAGTTAATATTATTAATAAAGCGCCTAGTGCTGAACTGAAACCGGGGCAAGTTGACCAAGATTCTTTGCCTGCTTATGATATTTTGGATGACATCTTGCAGCGGTTGATAGAACATCACGAATCTGCCCAACAAATTATCGCGGCGGGACACGATGAAGCCGTGGTTAAGCGTGTAGTAAAATTGGTCAGGCAATCGGAGTTTAAACGGCGACAAGCAGCCCCGGGTTTGAAAATTAGCGATCGAGCTTTTGGTACCGGTTGGCGGATGCCGATCGCCAAATCTTCCTCTTATGAAACGCATCATTAAACGCAAAATGGTTAACATCGGCGGTACTTTCGGCTTCGATTTTCTTCTGGGAACTCCCGGAAGCGATACTATGAGAGGATTTGCAGGGAATGACACTATTCAAGGTTTGGCGGGGAATGACCTGATTTTTGGCGATCGCGACAATGACTCGATCGCCGGAAACGAAGGTGCCGATACCCTGTTTGGAGGCCAGGGAAGCGATACAATCTATGGAGGACAAGGTGAAGATGCGATTAATGGCGATCGGGGGAACGATTTACTAATCGGCGGCGATGGCAAAGATATCTTGACAGGAGGCGCGGGCGATGATTTATTTGTGCTAGAAAACACATCCCCTGCATCTACTGTCACCCAAGCCGATGTTATTACAGATTTTGGCAGCGGCAATGATAAAATTGTCTTGACAGAAGGCATCAAGTTTAGCGATTTGAACATTTCTATTTCTGAGAACCAAACTGTGATGCAAAATAAAAATTCTGGTAACTATTTAGGAGTAGTTTCAGGAAGATTTAATTTGACTGAATCAAACTTTATCTCAATGTTTGGTGGGATGGATATGGCTCAACTTTTGCCAGTTTCAGTGAATGCGATTTTGGGCGATCGGGCGATCGGGCTGGAAGTGGCAAAAACTCCCCAAGAACAAGCAATTGGCTTAATGTTTCGCACAGAATTGCCCGATGACAGGGGAATGCTTTTCGCGATCGCCCCCCCGCGCAATGTGCGTTTCTGGATGAGAAACGTGCAAATCGAGCTCGATATGATTTTTCTGCGCGAAGGGGTAGTGCAGGCGATAATTCCCAACGTACCGCCCTGTTTCAGCGACACCTGCCCCAACTACGGCCCCGATGTTCCCGTTGACGGAGTGATCGAGCTCAAAGGCGGCAGGGCGGCCCAGTTGGGACTCAAAGTAGGCGATCGAATTCCAAATTTGCCCTAAAAGGTATAGCCCTTCTCAGATAGGTTCGCGGACGTTGTTGGGCTTGGGCTCTCTTTGTTTAAGCGGTTATATAAGCTGTCAGTCATACCTCATCTTTCTGATAAATGCTATATATGATATCATGTCTGTTTGATTCGGAATTGTATGATGTTAAATTTTGTAGGGGCGGGTTCACCAACAATAATTGCCCATAATCTACAATCTCATAAACCCGCCCCCGCCCATGCTATCGGACATGATATGATTCTGTAAAAACATTCAACATTTTTGCATCCAATGAATCCTATTGAATTAACAATAATCCCCAATCAAACTCAAGACGGTTTAGCCTACCAACATTTACGCTTACGAATTACTACTCAAGACGGTATTATTATACCAGATGATTTACAAGGTTTGAAAATCCCTCAAAATGTTCAATTCAGCCAAGGAATTGTCATTGAAGGTAGAGGAGCAATTTGGCTGTACGGGTATTTAGTGCACGAATGCCATCCTGCTGCTTGGGTTGGATGTTACGATCCGCGACTAGAAGGCGCCGTGGTAGTAGCAACTCATAAGCACGAAGTATCAGTGGGACAAATAATCAAATTGAACTTACCAACTTAGTAATTTGGTTCGTAGTGAGGACTTCAGTCCGAATCAATAGAAGGACTAAAGTCCTCACTACAAACAAATTGTACAACGTTATTCGATAAAACTTTTCAAAATACCGATAATTTTGCCAGGATTGCCCACAAAATACTCATTGATATCGATCGATATAGTTTGTTCTTCTAGCTGCATAAATTTCCAGAGACTTCCCGTTGTCACAACTCCGTAAACCTTCTTAATTTCATTGCCTTTTTGTTGGTTAAACAATTGAGCTGCGATCGTTTCAGCCATACATTGAGCCAAACCAGATTCTATATTATCATTTTTGGCTTCGACTAAAGCAATAACCGGCGCTTCGATAATTAACTGTTCCGGCGATTTGCTAATCAGGAAATCGCAAAATCCGTTTAAACCTCTCAGGCTATCTACCGTAAAATCTTTACCGGAAAATAAGCCTATTCCATTGTCAAATTGTTTTCTGAGTTCAATCAAAATTGGCGCTACAGCGGTTCTCAGAAAGATGAGGTACGTTGTTGGGCTTCAGCCCTCTTAATTTAAGGGTTATATAAGCTGTCAGTCATACCTCATCTTTTTGAGAAAGGCTATACAATCATTTCCGATCGAGATTTGTCCGAGTTAATTGCCAGAGCTAACGGAATATTGTACTCTAGGGTTTCTGATAAAAACTGGCTGTAGGTAGCTTCTGGAATCTCTGCAAACAGTCCGAATTGTTCCGAGAGAGTTATTCCAAATTCTGATTTGATTTGTTCGAGCCTAAATTGGCTGTAGGGCATTTAAAAGACCCTCTAATAAAATAGAGTGGTAAAATTATATTTTATCACGCGATCGCCCAAAAAACCTTTAATTTTAATTAATATTTATCCTTTCACTTTCACAGGCAAAACGATCGCAAACTCAGTGCCAACTCCAGACTGCGACTTCGTCTCGATAGTGCCGCCATGTTTTTCTACCACAATCTGATGGGCAATTGCCAACCCCAATCCCGTTCCTTTCCCGACAGCTTTTGTCGTGAACAAATGGTCGAATATCTGTTTTTTTACTTCTTCTGGCATCCCGGTTCCGTTATCAGCAATTTGAATTATAATATAATCTTCCCCAATTAAATTAGTGCAAATCGTGATGCGGTTGGGATTGACAGCAATTTCGTGAAAAGTGCGTCCAATATTTAACTCTTCTAAGGCATCGATCGCATTGGCAAGTAAGTTCATAAAAACTTGATTTAATTGACCGGGAAAACATTCAATTTTAGGGATATTACCGTATTTAGCTATCACTTCAATCTGCGGGCGATTTTCGTTAGCTTTTAGACGGTGTTTCAAAATCAAAATAGCGCTATCAATGCCGTCGTGAATATTAAAAGGAACTTTGTAGTCTTTATCGCCTCGGGAGAATGTACGCAAACTGGTGCTGATGCTGGAAATGCGATCGCACCCGACTTGCATGGAATTAATCATCTTCGGTAAATCTTCCAAGAGATAATCGATATCTATCTCTTCGGCATGGTTCGCAATTTCCGATTTGGGTGCATCAGAGCGATACAATTCTAAGTGTTCTATTACATCCCCGAAACTTCTTTTAGCTTCACTTAAATTGCCCGAAATAAACCCAATCGGATTGTTAATTTCGTGGGCGACTCCGGCAACTAAATTACCTAAAGCCGACATTTTCTCATTTTGTACGAGTTGCAGTTGCGTTTGTTGTAAGTCTTTTAAAGTTTGTTCGAGGCGCTGATTTTGCTCTTGCAAAAGTTCCTGTGCTCGCTTACGCTCGGTGGCATCAACACCCAAACCAATAATCCCGATCCTCTCGCCATCGGATTTTTTTAACTGCACTTTTGTGACTTCTAAATAGTGCAGTTTGCCGTCCACAAACATTAGAGTTTCGTTGGAGTAATGGGGCGAATCTTGGGCAAGACAGGCTGCATCTGAAACCAGGCAATTCGCTGCATTTTCTCCTAGTATATCTTTGTAATGTTCGACAGCTAGTAAAGCGGAGAGAGGCACACCGATATCTTGACAAAAAGTGTTGTTGAAAAAGTGTACTTTTCCATGAGGATTAACCATCCAAATCCAAATCGGAGCGACATCAAGAATCGCTTGCAGCATTTGTTTTTGCTCGGCAAGCTGAACTTCTGTTCGGCTGACTTTTGTTAGCATTCGCTCTAATTTTTGGCTGTAATCCTGAGAATTTTTATATAGCAGAGCATTTGACAAACTGATGGCTGCTTGAGAACACAGGAGATTCAGATATTGCAGCCGATCGCGCGTAAAAACTCTTGCAGTTAACAGATTCTCTAGATACAAAATGCCGACTAACTTGTCTCGATCGAGAATCGGCAAACACGACAGGCTCTGCGGTTGGTATTTGAGGATGTAGGAGTCGGACTCCCAATCACATTGTTGAGGAATGTCCCGCAAAATCACAGGTTTTAACAATTCTTTAACGCAATCAACAATGTTTAGGGGCAGGATATCGCTGTTTTTATCGAGTGTTGCGGATGATAAGTCGATCGCCCGATCGACACCCAAATTGTCGATCGCTCTTGCAGCAGCAATTTCCCATTGATTGCCGTTTTGCAAAATCAGCACTCCTTTGTCAACGCCTGTATTTCTCATCGCCAGTTGTATCAGTTTGGCAATTAGTTGATCGAGATCTCTTTCACTAGAAAGCGCTTGACAAGCTTTTAGCAGAGTTGAAAAATTCCCAAAATCTGAGACTGTCGCCGACACAGACGGATTCATCAATGAAGGTACAGATTGATTTTGTTTGACAGGTATCGCGAAGGTTGCTAATGAATCTGTAGCGAGTTTAGCAGGCTGCAAAATCGCTGACAACAATTGAGGATAGCATTTTTCTAATTCATCAATTTTGGCTCGATCTCCCCAGCGCAGATAGCAATCATAGGTGTCTATCATGTAGACTGTAGCAATTTTTTCTCTTCCCAATGACAGGTAAAACTTAGCAGCGAGTTCGCAAGCAAGAGCTTCTTCATTCAAAAAATCGTTAGCTTTAGCTCCGGCAATAGCTCGATCGTAAAGTTCCATTGCTTCTGTAGTCTTCCCAAAAATGCGAAGCCATTCTGCTTCAACCAGATCTAATTTGTGCTGGTGACTATTCGGGTTACGCTGCGCGAATTCTTTGAGGTTTTTTTGAATTACAAAAACACGTTTTAGGATTTGTTTTCGCTTTGTCGGTGCGGCATCTTCATAGATTGCTAAATCTGCCAGCGCATCGTAAAATTCGTGCATCATAGTTACTAGCATTACAACACAACTTTCCCATGAATCTTGTTGGTATCTCCCTGTCTAACTACTTCGGATTGCGGCTGGAATTTATTGCCGATCCGGCGTCTATTTGTGCTAAGATTTATCCCATTTTATCTGGCAGGTTACTATAAATAAAACTTCCCAGATAGGAATCTTTCATATATTTTAAAATAACTGACCTCCTTTCGATTTCGTCCTGGAATATCTGTTTGCTTGATGACTATTTCGAGCGATGCAATTAACTGTCACGCGATGCAACTCGACGATCGCATTCTGGCACAACCGCCTCGCAGAAGTCCACAACAAATCGGTAACTGCGGGCGTAGGTTTTTATACTGCGGGCAGGAATTGCGCCCGGAATATCTAGATTTTTGGTCGTTTCGCGCCGATCGGGAAACTACAAGAGTTTGCTACAGGCGGGTTAGCGGTTTCAATCGCCCACAGCCCCGAAAGCGGTTCGATAAATCGGTGTAAAATTCGCGATCGGGCGATCTCCAGGCATTACCGCAGTCAAATGTACTGCATCTATTGTTGCATCCATATTGGCTGACCCCAAGCCAGGAATTAAGTTGAAAATAGTTAGTGTATCTATCTTAGGGCATAAACAGCATAATTTTCGAGCTTTCGAGCTAAAATTCTACTGATCTACTACGGAATAGTATTTTATACTGGGACGATCGGGATTAGAGTTAATTACTTACGTATAAGTTTCTGCGGTTAATATTAAATGCCTTATATGAACGCAAAACACTGGTGTCTTGCGTATTAATGCGCCAATGCAGTGTGCCTAAAAATACTTGTTAATGTTCAGTAAATCTAATATATGAGAATTGGAAATTGGGCATTGGGCATCGGCCAAAGAGGGCATCGGGAATTGGTTGTTATTAATTATCACCAACAACTCACAACTGACAACCAACAAATAACAACTCACAAATAACAACCAACAAATAACAACTGACAACTGACAACTGACTACTAAGAGGGCGGGCACGGGGGCACCGCCCCTACTAACTACTGACTACTGACTACTGACTACTGACTACTGACTACTTTCGCCCGAGCAACAAATAAGTCATCATTTCTCCTTTACCTTTAATTTCAACAGCACCGCGCATTTTAAAGGAAAAATTATCTTTCAAACGCTCATAAACCGCAGCAGTCACCTGAATTTCTCCCGGAATACCGTTTGATTCCATCCGGTGAGCAACATTCACTGTATCCCCCCACAAATCGTAACTAAATTTAGTTAAACCAATGACTCCCGCCACCACCCCACCAATATTTATCCCAATGCGGAGACTAAAAGTTTGATTGTGTTTGAGATTGAAGCTAGCGAGAGCAGCTTGCATATCGAGTGCCATTTGGGCGATCGCCTCTGCGTGATTTTCTTGCGGTTGGGGCAAACCGCCGACTACCATGTAAGCATCACCAATAGTTTTGATTTTCTCTAAACCGTGCTCTAACGATAACCGATCGAATTGACTAAAAATTTGATTGAGAACTTTCACCGTTTCTGCCGCACTTTTTTGAGATGCAAAATTTGTAAATCCCACCAAATCAGCGAATAAAACGCTGACATCCGAAAAGCTGTCAGCAATTATGCTTTGTCCTTCCTGCAAGCGATCGGCAATCGGTTTAGGCAAAATATTTAAGAGCAATTCTTCAATTTCTTCTTTCTGAAATTTGGTTGTTTCCAAGAGCAACCGCGTTTCAATTTCTGCCTCTTCCCGAGAAGCAATTTCCCGCTGCAACATCTGATTTTTATGCGTAAGTTGCAGTTCTAATTCCCGCAGCCGCAATTGATTTTCAACCCTAGCTAGCACTTCTACTGCTTCAAAAGGTTTAATAATGTAATCCACCCCGCCAATATTAAAGGCTTTCACCTTATGAGAAACTTCTACCAAAGCACTCAGAAAAATAATGGGAATGCCGCGAGTGCGATCGCTAGCTTTCAAGCGACTGCAAACTTCATAGCCATCGATCCCAGGCATCATAATATCTAGCAAAATTAAGTCAGGTTGAGTCAACTCCACAGCTTCGAGTCCCCGTTGGCCGCTAGATGCAAGTCGTACTTCATAGCCTTTTTTCGACAAGATTCGCTCCAGTAAACTTAAATTGTTAAGAGTGTCGTCAATAATTAAAATACTGCCCCTGAATTTTTCAAAAGATAGTTGATTCATCAGCTTGCTAGGAAGTTAGTTAAACTTATAGCCTTTCTCAGAAAGATGAGGTACTCATGGGCATCGGGGATAGGGCATCGGGCATCGGGCATACCTCACTTTTTTGAGAACCGCTATAAGATTGGTTTAAATTCAAAACTTACGCACGGTGCATCGAAATCTTTTTTTTCATGAAACTACTTGTTGAAGCAGGGAGAAAGAGCGATTGGCCCTATTTTTGATGTACGAATGCCTCCTTGACTCAAATGTATACTAATTTGTCAGGCACAACAAAAGCTTTGCCAAAAACTTCATGTTGTGGGTAAATTCGATCGCCCTCCATGTAGATTGATTGACTGGTAAGTTGATTGACTGCTTGGTACCCGTTTTGAAAACAAACATATCGCACTATTCCCACCGCTGTTGCAATTTACACTACACTCATGGACTTACTGGCACAGTTGGCGGGGCTAATTTTCCCGAAATTCTTAGTATAGCTGGATTTAAAAGTACGATCGACATGGCGGGCGATCGAGAAATGGGCGTGATTTTTTCGTCATATCATCCCTGAGTCTCTGGTGCCACATTTTATTAAGAAATAATACAATAATTTTACACATGGGGAAACTCGGGAAGGGAGCAAGTCAAACCATGCGATTAGCGATCGGATCGAGTACAATTTTGATAAGATTTAAGATTCAGAAAAAATTTGCTATTGTCCGTCGGGGTAACAACAATGAGCGATCGACCAATCATTCTCGGTATTGTCGGAGACAGCGCAGCAGGCAAAACCACCCTGACGCGGGGAATTGCCCAAGTATTGGGGCCAGAAAATGTCACTGTGATTTGCACAGACGACTATCATAGGTATGACAGACAGCAGCGCGCCGAAATCGGGCTCACAGCACTGCATCCCGACTGCAATTACCTCGACATCATGCAGCAGCACCTCAGCCTGCTGCGTACAGGTCAAGCAATTCTCAAACCCATATACAACCACCACTCAGGTACATTCGATCCCCCGGAATACATCAAGCCAGAAAAATTTGTAATAGTTGAAGGTTTGCTGGGTTACTCAACCCGAACCATCCGCGATTCTTACGATGTCAAAGTGTATCTTGCTCCCCCAGAAGAGTTGCGAACTCAGTGGAAAGTTAAGCGCGATATTATGAAGCGCGGTTATACTGAAGAACAGGTACTTGCAGAAATAGAAAAGCGGGAACCGGATTCAGAAAATTATATTCGCCCCCAGCGCAAATTTGCCGATGTTGTAGTTAGTTTTTACCCGCCAGAAGCCGACAAAGAATCAAATTTGAGCGTGCGTTTAGTCCTGAGACCAACAATTCCTCACCCTGATTTTACTGAGATTTTAGCTCAAGGCAGCGATAGTTTTAAACCGGCCATTCGTTTGGGACTCGATCGCGATATGGGGAAACCAGTAGATGTTTTAGAAGTAGACTCCCACGCTACGAGCGAACAAGTAAACGAACTGGAAAAGATTTTGTGCAACGAAATGCCCCACCTGCGGGGATTTTGCAGTGCCCAAGGCAACCCGGAAATTGGCAAACTAATCGGCACAACTGGCGAAGTTTTGCAAAGTTACCCGCTAGCTTTGACGCAGTTGCTAGTTGCATATCACATGATGAAAGCAATTCATGTGTATTAGTTAGTTGTTAGTTGTTAGTTGGCAGTTGGCAGTTGGCAGTTGGCAGTTGGCAGTTGGCAGTTGGCAGTTGGCAGTTGGCAGTTGGCAGTTGTTAGTTATTATTGCCATAACCAATAACCAATAACCAATAACCAATAACCAATAACCAATAACCAATAACTAATGTGAGGGCAAAGTCTGATTAACTGTCGCCAATTGCTGAACTTGCAGCGATACTGGCAACTGACTTTGAGGTGCGGGAACCATTTCGCCTCGGAAGTCGAGGAGAGTGACGAGCAGCAGGTAGGCAACTGCTAGGATTACAGAAATGACGCCGGTGATAATAGCAATAATTTTTGAACGTTCCATATTCAGAATATTTTAAGTGCAGCTAATCTTAGTTTAACATTAAATGGAGCAATTATTAAGGGACTTATGCAATACAATATAATCAGGTGCTACTTATTTTTATGACGAAAATGGAACCTGTTATAGATGCGCCAACTTCCACCCAGATGCCAGGGGCTACCCCAGTGGTGCAAACATTCGATCTGGGGAAGTTCTACCGTACTGGCTTCTGGATGAACGAAAAGATTGAATCGCTCAAAAATTGCACTCTGACTGTCTCTGAGGGGGAAACTTTCGGGCTGTTAGGGCAGAATGGAGCGGGGAAAACTACGCTGCTGAAGACTTTGCTGGGGATAGTGCGGCCGACTTCTGGCAGGGCGCTGTTGTTGGGGAAGCCTTTGGGCGATCGCACTGTGAAGCAACGAGTCGGCTATTTGCCAGAAAATCCCTATTTTTACGATTATCTCACGGGCTGGGAATTTTTGCAATTTGCGGCGGGCTTATTTCAAATCCCCCCCTCGATTCAGCGGCAGCGAATTCCGCATTTACTAGATTTAGTTGGGCTAGCTCAATCGGCGGCAATTAAAAAACAGTTGCGCCAGTATTCTAAGGGAATGCTGCAACGGATCGGCATGGCTCAAGCTTTGATTAACAATCCCGATGTAGTATTTTTGGACGAACCGATGTCTGGTTTAGATCCGATGGGGCGCTATCAGATGCGGGAGATAATTTTATCGCTGAAAAATCAAGGGAAAACGATTTTTTTTAATTCGCACGTACTCTCGGATGTGGAGAAGATTTGCGATCGGGTGGCAATTTTGGCTCGCGGTGAGTTAATCTGTGTTGGTGCGATCGATGAACTTTTGGGTAATACTAAAACTTACCGAGTTCAAGGTAAGGGTGGCCATTTGAATATTCTGCAAAAATGGATACCGGATATGGAAGTTGATAATGATTTATGGTACGGTCATTTGCAGGGACATCCGAAGGACTTTATTGCTAATTTGAGCGTGATGGGAGGGCAGCTAATTGGGATGAATTTGGCTAAGCCTTCTTTGGAAGAGTTTTTTATTCAGCAACTGCAAGAAAGAGGTATTTATTCGAGCAGTTGAAATAGGGATATTTGTTGAAAACGGCTACCGCCGAGGCCAGATCCGATCGATGGACAGGATGAAAACCCTGCCAAGAATAACTTGCTTGTTTTTCTTGGCATCAACCGCCCGAGTTAGGTGATGTTAGACAGGCCATGCAATCGCAGTTTGACCTTAGAATCCCCGCGCTTTTACGTGCCCGGAGTATGTCCGCGACGGAACCAAGCGAATATATTAAAATCTCCCTGCATTTTCTGCAATTCTTGTTGGTGCTGCTTGGCTGTAGCATAATACCACTGGCAATAAAGCTCAAATTCTTGACGGTATTTAACTTCGTCATAAAACTCACGGACAACTTGATGTCTCTGAAAAATTTCAGCCGTTGGAGTCGGTTCTGGGACAATGTTTTGTAGCTCGTGGGGCAACATAATTGTTTGGGGGCGACTGTGGCAAATATTTGGTGTGATTACTTTAATTTAACACATTAAATCCTCGAATTTTAGATTTGGGATTTTAGAATTTATAAGATTTATAAAAAATCGTGCGTTGAGTTAGTTTATTCAGAGATTGTCGTGCTGGTGCGTCGCTGGGTAGATTTTTAGGATCGCAAATTAAATAATTTACAGAAGTTCGTGGGATGGGCGTCCCGCCCGTCCAGAGAGGACGGGCGGGACGCCCATCCCACAAGAATCATCATCAATATTGTTGCATTGATTGTTCTTGCTTGATATTAGTTAAAATTCTGCAATCCAAAATCCAAAATCCAGAATCTAAAATCCATTAAAGCCATCCCCGCAGGCGATATACGATTAAGCCGATGTATTCTTTTAGAGCTTTAGTAGATTGGTGTAGATAATAGGTATCCGGCAATAAGTCGAGGGCGAATGCTAGCCCGTTGCTTTGAGATGTGGCGATATCCTGCTGGGTTATCTGAAAATCTGTTGGTGCTGGGATTACTTTTATTCCCTGGCGCTGAAAAATCAAGAGGGATCGAGTCATGTGCATCGCCGATGTCACTAGCAAAACGGGCTTTTTGATGTTTTTTGCGTCTAAGATTTGCCGCACGTTGACGGCATTTTGATAGGTGTTGTGGGAATCGGGATCTTGCAGAATTGCTGATGCCGGTATGCCCATTGTTTGGGCAATTTCTGCCATATCTGCCGATTCGGGAGAGCCCTCACCTTTCCAATCTACTCTACCGCCGCTGAGCACTAACAGGGGAGCTTTGCCTTGACGGTAAAGTCGGGAAGCGTATATTATACGATCGCCCGCTTCCCCCAATTCTACCCAAGGGCGGGGCGCTAGTCCTGCTTTCACACCGCCACCCAACACGATAATCGCTTCAGCTTGAGGGAACTCGGCGGTTGGTAAATTTTGCCATTCGAGCGATCGCACTAACGATTTTGACACCCAACCGCTACTCCCAAGCAGTAAAATAATTAGAGCCCCAGCCATTGGTGCTGCCGCCCATTTGGGATGCTTCCAAAGCACGATTAAAGCCGCCATCATTAACAGGCAACTGAACCCCAAAGGATAAATAAACAGCGGTAAAAGTTTAGACAGAAATACAAACATTCAGGAAGTAATTAAAATTGCTCGTTAGCGGGAATTCGGAATTGGGAATTGGGAATTGGGCATTGGGCATTGGGCATTGGTAGAGTTATTGCCAAGATTTTATTAATACGAAAACCACAGATTAAAGGCAGATGTACCGAGATAAACGCAGATATGGCTTTTCTCAAAAAGATGAGGTATGACTGACAGCTTATATAACCACTAAACTCAGATAAACTCAGAGGGCTAAAGCCCAACAACGTACTTCATCTTTCTGAGAACCGCTATATTTTTAAAATAGGCAAGCTTGGGAGTGGCAGGGATCTGCTAACTATTTTGGTCTAAAAGTTTAATTTTTATGATTGAGTTTTGAAGTTTACACTGTTAAAATTAAAGCTCAAAACTCAATACTAAAAACAAATCGGTGCTAGCGACGATCCTCAGGCTCTGATAGCCAGTCAAAGAATGAAGTAGGCTCACGCCGGGAGGTTTTGTATTTATGCCCGTCTACTTCCACGACTTCTTTATTGAGGATAGCATCCGAGGTTTTCTCCTTGGAACGTGTATTCGGGTTGAGTAGTAGTTCATTGTGCCACCAAGCAACCATTAAGCCTGCTGCCACGCCGCCGAGGACACCAAGGCCAATACTCACGGGCAGACTACATCCTACTAAGCGAAACCCAACGGTAAACAACACGAACCAGATCAGCGCGGGGTTAAACCCCTTGGAGTCTCCGTTAAATTTTGCCATGAGCTGCAAGTTATTTTTGTAATAATACAGAAAGATATTGACAATATTAGCAGAGAATGAAATTCATCGCGGGCGATCGCACTCCAACTACTTCCCACAAATCAAATTTAATTGTACATCTAAGTCTTGTGCGGTATCTACAACGTTTAGAGAAATTTGCTCTAATTGTGTAAAAGGTTCTGCTTCTGCTTGCTGCGAGGTCAATAGTTCTGCTGTGGCGTCGGCAATATCGCCTCTGCGCTGTTGCAGTCGTTGTCGCAATACTGCCATTGGTGCGGTGCAGTAAACGATTTGCAGGGGCAAGCCGTGGGATTGAGCCAGATTCATCGCATCGGTTCTCCAGTTTTGGCGATCGAACTTAGCATCTAAAATCACATCCCAACCTCGGTCAGCCAGCATTATCCCCAACTCTAACAATCTACCATAAGTCCGTGCCGTCATCTCATCCGAGTACAAATCTTGACCACCGCGTTCATTTAAAGGAATTCCCCCTAAATGTTTGCGAACAGCATCGGATCTAATGTGAATCGCCCCAGTGTGGCGGGCCAAATATCGAGCCGCTGTACTTTTCCCAGAACCAGACAAACCAGACATCAAAGTTAACTTTCCCGAGCGCGGCTTTGTGTATTCCCAAGCCAGTTTGTAGTAATGAGCGGCACTCTGTGAAATCTGTGCTTTTTCATTAGTAGAAACCGCTTCATCGTCCAACATTAACGAAGTTACTTTTGCTCTCACATAAGCTTGACGGCTCAAATACAGCGGCAGCACTTGCAGTCCTTCCCAATCGCCTGTTTGTTCGACGTAAGTATTGAGAAAAACATTTCCTAAATCTCTGCGCCCCCGCGATTCCAAATCCATGACGGTGAAAGCAATATCGTACATGACATCCACAAAGCGAAAATGCTCGTTAAATTCAATGCAGTCAAACAGCAATATTTTATCTTGCCACCAAGCGATGTTCCGCAAGTGCAAATCTCCGTGACACTCGCGAATTTTATTGTTAGCAATCCGTCGCTCGAACAAGTCTTGATTTTCATCAAAAAACGCATCAGTATAATCTTTAGTTTCCCGATATTGACTCGCAGTCTGCGGCCCGCCGATATATTTTTGGGAAATCCGGTAGTTGTTATCTATTGCTGTACGAATCTGAGTGACTTCGCCAAATTTGCGAATGTAGCTATTACTAACTGCCCTGCTGTGAAACCTAGCAACTTCGCGCCCTAAGTCTGCCATAATTTGCTCGGTCAATAGTCCGTGTTCCAACAAACTGAGCAACAGTGAATCTTGAGGAAACTGCCGCATTTTAAGCGCGTATTCTACAGCAACTTGGGTGGGATTTACATCTGGTGAATTACTGCCAAATTGAAACGCATCGCCACTTTGAATAATTGGCAAAACTTCGAGATAAATTTCCGGTGCTGTGCGTCGGTTCATTTCCAATTCTTGGATGCAGAAATGCTGCCGTTTCTCCACAGTCGAATAGTCCAAAAAGCCAAAATCGACTGGCTTCTTGATTTTGTAAGTATAATCTCCAGTCAGCAGGACAAAGGAAATGTGAGTCTGAATTAGTTGCACTGGTTCTGTCACCCCGTGCGGGTAAAACCCGGGCTGCAACATCTGCTGAATCAGAGGTGGGAGACAAGTCATATCGATTTTGGATTTTAGATTTTAGATTTTGGATTGAGGATTTTTAGATTGGGGATTGGGGATTTTTAGATTGGGGATTGGGGATTGGGGATTGAGGATTTGGATTTGGGGATGCAAGGATATTGACTTTCATCCGATTTATTATAGAGTTGATAGTTAGTGTAAACCAAAAATTAGTGATGACAGAAAACAATCAAGAATCCGGTTCCGTAGATGTGTTTGGCGTGGGCAATGCCCTTGTAGACATCCTAGCATTAGTCGAAGATGATTTTGTGGTCAAGCACGGGCTGAATCGCGGCGCGATGACGCTGATGAATTCGGAAACACAGGGGGGAATTTTGCACGATTTGGAACACAATTCGCTGCAAATGCGATCGGGGGGTTCTGCGGCAAATACGATGATTGGTTTGGCTCAGAGTGGCGGTAAAGGCTATTATTCGGGGAAGGTTGCTAAGGATACTAACGGCGAATTTTACCGCCAAGATTTGCTGGAGGCTGGGATTGATTTTAATGTGCATCCTGCTACTGAGTCGAATGGGCCCACGGGTACTTGTGTCGTGCTGACTACGCCGGATGCGGAACGCACGCTGTGTACTAATTTGGGGGTTTCTACTACTCTGGCGGCGACTGATATTGATGTCGATCGCCTGTCTCATTGCAAGTACAGTTATGTTGAGGGCTATCTTTGGGATGCGACCGAGCCCAGAAAGGCTAGTATTGAGACGATGGAACAGTCTAAGCGTCTGGGTGTGAAGGTGGCTTTTACTTTTTCGGATGGCTTTTTGGTCGATCGATTTGCGGATGATTTTCACAAGGTGGTTTCGGAATATTGCGATGTCATTTTTTGCAACTCTGACGAAGTTCGGAGCTTTTTCAAGGAGGAATCTCTGGAAGAGTGCGCTCGCAAGATGAGCGAGATTTCGGATTTGGCTTTTATCACAAATGGGGACAAAGGCTGCATGGTGGTGGAAAACAAACAGATTGTAGATGTGGCTGGATTTCCCGTAAAGGCGATCGATACTGTGGGTGCTGGCGATGCTTTTGCAGGCGGTGTTTTGTTTGGAATTACTAATGGTTTGAGCGCTGAAAAAGCGGCTCGTTGGGGCAATTATTTGGCTTCAATGGTGGTGCAGATTCACGGCCCTCGTCTTGAGGGTTCTCAGGCTCATTTGCTGAACCAGGTGATTTATGGTTAGTAGTTGAAAATGGCGATCGCACTTTTTGTCGTAAGGGGCGATCGCCTGTGGAACTAATCGGATACAAATACATTAATCTACTACTTCAAAGGACAAGGAGAAGTTACCTAAAACGTTCTGTCAGAGTGAAAACAGTTTTATGGTGGAAAGTAGCGATAAATATCTTTCCGGTGAAGCACCCTGGCAAAAGTAACAGTTTCGCCATCAAAATAAAAACCTATTCGATAGTCACCAATCCGAAGCTGATAGGCATTATCATCCCCTTTCAATTTTTTCAAGTTAATAATTGCCTGTAATATCAAGTCCGGTCGATTAACATAACAAAAATTGTTCGTAGTGTGGACTTTAGTCCGCAGTATGTTGCGGACTAAAGTCCACACTACGAACCTTCAATGGGAAATGGGAATAAGCTACCTTATCGACACCCATCGCACCCGACACGATCGCCTTTTTCGTGTAGTACAATATAGTTATATTCGTGTTATACGCGTAACTATAACCGCATCATGCCATGTCACAGCCAAAGTCCCCAAAACCCAAAATGGCGACAATCCGCGAGATTTACGATCGCATTTTATGGGATAGTCGTTTAGACCATCGTGCCTTTAGCCTTGGTTTTAGCGATCGCATTTCTGGTAATATGCGGGAAAAGCCTTTGTCAGAATGGGCAGTCGATGGCGATATTCCCTGGCATCGGATTCGTTATGTTAAATGTGGGGAAACAATTGTTTGGGATCGCGATCGGCTGGTAGACTTGTTTACTACTGGAGAATTACCAGTCGCGGCATGGGTTGTCGCCACGGAAAATATAGAATCGGCAAACCAGCAACTGCAAATCGATCCTCAACAATCAAATCCCACCTTTGTGAAAGACTTCCCGACTAGATCTATTTACCAATACAATCAACAAAATTGGCAAGCCAGGAATTTGCCCTTAGAGTCGGTAACGATAACCAGATTAAAAATTGTCAGTTATAACGTATTATCAGATCTCTACGAGTCAGAACTTACCGAGACAGCCCAGCGAATTCCGATAATTATAGAGCATCTGCGTCAGTGTGATGCCGATATTATCGCCCTTCAAGAAGTAACACCGCGTTTATTAGAAAAATTATTAGCTGAGGATTGGGTTCAGGCTTATCATATCTCCGAATCTCCCCAAGGCGAAACGCTGGAATGGCACGGTTTATTAGTGCTATCGCGATTGCCATTTACTTTAGTAGAATATCGCTACTCGCCACGGAAGCGGGTATTAGTAGGAAAGTGGTTGCTGAATAGTAAAACTCTCAATGTCGCCGCCGTCCATTTCACCAGCGATTACAATAAAAATTCTGAAAAAGTCAGGTATAAGCAACTTAATATCTTGCTAGAATACCTAAACTCACAGCCGGGAGATTGTCTAATTGTTGGCGATTTCAATGCCAAAGACAACGAACCAGCAGAGATATTAACGACAAACAATTTTATCGATCTTTGGCAAACACTGCATCCCGAAGATCCGGGATACACTTTCCATCCCCAGGCTAATCCTTTGGCAGCATTAATGAGTCTAACTGGACTTGCGGGACGGTTAGATAGGATGATGTTACGGAGTCAGAACCGAGATTGGATATCTCGTCAAATAGAATTATTTGCCTGCAATCCCATACCAGATACAGAAGGAAAAATCTATCCCTCAGATCATTTTGGTCTCCTCACCCAACTAGAATCCATCACCTGTTTGCAAACCATCTCACCTGTCTATAAAAGTGCAGTTGTCATCATTCCACCGGATGACATTTTACCTGCAATTCAAAGTATTCGCCGCCGTTGCGATCGGCAATTTCATCGTTGGATGCCTCATATCAATATAATATATGGTTTTCTGCCAGAATCATATTTTTCAGAAGCAGCAGCAGCCATTACCCAAGCACTGACAAAACTAGAACCATTTACTATAACTTTATCAAACTTTGAAACTTTCACGCACTCTTCTAGCTGTACGGCATGGTTAAATCCGATTCCTCAACCTGCCGATCCACTGCATCAATTACAAGCAATACTTCAACAAATATTTCCGCAATGTGATGAACAAAGTAGCAAATCAGCTAACGGATTCACACCCCATTTAACTGTAGGTCAATTTGACACAACCGAAGTCGCCAAAACCGAACTTTCCCAATGGCATCCAGTCAAATTTCAAGTAGACTCGATCGCCCTAATTAGCCGTCGCGATAACGAACCATTCGAGATTAGATATCGGATACCTTTAAAATCGGCAACTCCCCCAGAAAATCCCGGCGCAAAAACACGAGAAAATGAGTCTAACTTATCACTAATACAAATAATCAACCAACTCGATCCAAAACTAAGCCAAACACAGACACTGCATCAAGAACTAATTCAGTCGATCGTCACCCAAGCCTGTCAAGAATGTTTAGGCTACCAACCATTATTACAGCAAATTGGATCGGCGCGGATCGGCATACAAAGCAGCCACAGCGATTTAGATTTACTTTGTATAATTCCTGCCCCTTTAACAGGAGAAACATTCCTCAAACAGGTACAAACTAGATTAGCAGGATTGTGCTATTGCTCCCAACTGGTAAAATCGGGGAGAGTACCAGTATTGAGAATGGAAATAGAAGGAGTGGCAGTCGATTTACTCTCTGCCACAACCCTCGGACAATTCCAGATAATTGAACCATTATCTCAAGAGGCTAGACCATTTTTTGATGCCGTCAGTTGGAGTGCCGTAGTAGGTGCTTTGGAAGCGGATTTAATGGTAGATACAGTCAGCCAACATTTGTCCTGGGATTTATTTATAAACTTGTTAAGGGCGGTGCGAACCTGGGCGAAAGCACGTCAGATTCACGGTAATGCTTGGGGATTTCTCGGTAATTTTTCTTGGGCATTACTGACAGCTTGGAGTTCTATTCATAGCGAACACTTAAACCTAGATATATTACTTGCTCATTTTTTCCAAATCCTCAGCCAACACGATTGGACTCAACCAATAGCATTAACTGAAGCCGGAACACAGTATCAAGTACAAAAATCGCGGGAATGGTTGCCTGTAATTACATCGATCGCACCTTGTCAAAACAGTACCAGAAATGTCACGCGATCGACCGCAGAAATATTGCGCCGCGAATTGGGTCGCGGTGCAGAAATTGCGTCGGAAGTATTGGCGGGAAATACCACTTGGACAACTCTATTTGAGTCCGTTGATTTACTGGAACAATCAAATGCGTTTTTAGTATTGACGGTAAGTAGTGCAGAAGTTGGTAATTTAGAAAAATGCGGCGGCTGGATTGAAGGTCACATAATTGGATTAGCGATCGATTTAGAGCAAAAACTAAATATTTCTGTCAGACCTTGGCCTGGAATTCGGAGAAGGCAAAATCTAGTTAGTGTCGTGCTAGGTATCATCTGTAATATAGATGAAGATTCTGGTGCGATCGCCCAAATTAGCAATGAGTTTATCGATCGGTTCAATGCTGCTAACGATTGTAGCAGTATCTTGCAGATCGAGTTGTGCGATCGCGACTCATATCATGTCCAGTCGGGTTGGTCACATTGTACCTCATCTACCTGAGAAAGGCTACAGAACCCATTTGACATCTTTTCTTGAACAAGAAAGGCAGATCGATCGGTCGTCTGGTGTAACTCAATGGTAAAATTGTAATTCAACTGTAGCGCTCCGATGAATTTGCATCCTACATTCCCAAATAAAAACTCAAATTAGCGCCTCCACCGAGTCACTAACCTACCAGCGTTATCTGCGCCTAGCAGTTTTTAAAGAAATGGATTTACCAAAATTTTTATGAATATAAAATGGTCGATAAAAAACTTATTTCGATCGCAGAACTTCTGGATAATTGTGCTAGTTGTGGCCATCTCTAGGATTGTCTTAAATTCGCAGCTTGACGAGTGGATTGGTGTAGCGCCACCTTCAGCAGCAATCGAACGTCTCGCCACCGCCACCACCATGACGCGGGAAGCGCAACAAATTTTCTACCGGCAAACTCCAACCATCGAACCCAAGCAAACCTTCTTTAAAATCTGTCAAACAAAAGAAAAGGTGAAGGATACCTTAATTATCTTTGGGTGCTATTTCACCAACGGTAAATCGGGCAAAATCGCGATTCAGTCGGTTACAGACGATCGATTTCAAGGCGTGATGGAAGTGACAGCAGCCCATGAAATGCTCCATGCCGCTTACACTCGCCTCAGTCCATCGGATCGCGACAAGCTAACACCCCAACTCAAACAAGCTGCTTTGCAAATCAAAAACGATCGCTTGTCTAGCATATTGAAGCAATACCAGCAAAAGGATATAGCTTTGTATGTTAACGAATTGCACTCGTATCTGGGGACAGAGCTCGGCTATCTCGGCGATGTCGAACTCGAACAATACTATCAGCGTTACTTTCGCGATCGCCAACAAGTGGTAAAGTTAGCCGATCTGTCTCAAGAGATTGTGCGAAAATTAGATGAGAAATCCCAGCAACTCAAACCTGAAATTGAGACCTTAGAAGCAAGTCTCGCACAAACCAAGCAAACAATCAAAGAGCACAATCTCGAACTCGGATCGAAGAAACGCAATCTAGATGCGTTGCAATTGGATTTAATGCGTTTTAAGGAACAAGCTGAAGAATCTTACCGACAGGGTAACGGCTCTCCAGAAAAGGTGTTTCAGTTTGAACAAAAAAAATCTGATTACAATCAAAAAGTGCAAGAATTTAACGATGGAGTGCGCGAACAGCAGGAGCGCGTTGCTGCTTTTCAAGAGCAATTCGATATTTACAAGCAGAAAGTGAATGATTACAATGCAATTGCTCGTGAAGAAAAAGCCCTCTTCGACGATCTCAAAGCTACCCCACCAGTCAAGCTCGAAGCCCCAGCCGGCCATGATTCCCATCTTGCCAAATGAGATCGTGCTCCTTATTAGGTACGTTGTTGCGCTTCAGCGCTCTTTGCTAATCTTAGGAAAGAGCGCTAAAGCGCAACTACATACCTTGACCTATTGGTAGTTTTATATATCCTATCCTGACAGGAGGGTTTTATTGCAGTCACACAAATTAGGTACGTTGTTGCGCTTGGGCGCTCTTTGCAAATATTAGGAAAGAGCGCTGAAGCGCAACTACATACCTTAGCCTATTAGTAGTTGTATATATCCTATCCAGAAAGGACGGTTTTATTGTAGTCAGACAAATTAGGTACGTAGTTGCGCTTGGGCGCTCTTTACAAATATTAGGAAAGAGCGCTGAAGCGCAACAACATACCTTGACCTATTGATAGTTTTATAATACCAGCGGAAGTGTCACCACACAAGTTGTACCAATACCAACTTCACTGGTAATCTCAATACTACCTTGATGCAAGTCAACGCACTTTTTAACCACGATCAATCCCAATCCCGTACCAGGGATAGTTCGGACATTCTTACCTCGGTGAAATGGCTCAAACAACTGCTTTATATCTTCTGGAAAAATGCCAATTCCTCGATCGCAAACCTGGAGTAGCACCTGATGCAACTGAAACTCTAAACCAAGATGCACATTACCTCCCTTAGGCGAATACTTAATCGCATTGGATAATACGTTGGACAGAATCGATCGCAACAATTTTTCATCCAAGCAAACGGGAATTGGATTTCCTTCACAGGTAAAGGTGATGGTATACTGACTGCCAGCGCTGAGCCGCATTTCTTCCACAAATTGTTCGCAAAATTTGTCCAAAACCAAAAATTTTGGATTAAATTCTAGTTTCCCAGTTTCGGCGCGATTGATGGTTAAAATATCGTCGAGCAATTGCACCATATTCCTTACAGAATCCTGAATTCGGTGCAGGTTTCTCAGTCGCTTTTGGGAGTCATTCCATTCGTCTGGGCTGTTTTCTAGAATTTGAGCTGCTGCTAAAGCCGTACTGAGTGGAGTGCGAAATTCATGGGATGCCATTGAAAAAAAACGGGTTTTCAGAATACTCAGTTCTTTTTCGCGCTCCAGGGCTAACCGAATTTCGTCCAGTCGTTTTCGTTCGGTGATGTCACGAGTATTGACGATAATTTGTGTGGTGGCTGCATTGTTTATAAAAGGCTGGCTAATCGCTTCCAAGGTTCGCCAAGAATTATCTTTGTGCCGATAGCGGAATTCAATGGGACGGTTGAGTTCTGCACTTTGCCAAGTATTGGTGAGACTTTGATAAGTAGTGGTAAAATCATCTGGGTGAATTGGCTCAAATATTTTTTTCCCCACGAGTTCAGATACTAAATACCCTAAGACTTTTTCCACAGAAGGACTGACATAGCCGATCGTACCATCTGTATCTAGAATCATAATGATGTCTAGAGCATTTTCAATGAGCGATCGAAACCGTTCTTCGCTATGTCGCAGGGCTTGTTCTGCTTGTTTTCGTTCGGTGGTGTCTCGCTGGATGGCGATCCAGTGAGTATACCAACCCGTGCGATCGCCAACAGGAACAATACTAAATTCATTCCAATATTCGGAGCCATTTTTCCGATAATTAATCACTTCAACGGTGACAGATTCCCAACGCGAAAGTGCTATCCGAATTTTGTCTAATTCTGTGCTATCGGTTTTTTTACCCTGCAAAATCCGGGGTGTTTTACCCAAAACTTCTTCTAGGCTATATCCTGTAATCTGGGTAAATGCTTCATTGACATAGATGATGCGAAGACCAACTTCATCGATCGCTTCCGCTTCGGTAATTACGACGCCATCATTTGTGTTAACAACAACTGATTGGAGGAGTCGCACCTGTTCTTCCTGTTGCTTTTGTTCGGTAATGTCGGCAATCACTGCGACAATGCCCTCAATCTGATTCTCACTATTCTTTAAAGGAGCAGCGGAGAAGATAATGTCGATCGCACTTCCGTCTTTTTTGTGGCGGCGCAGTTCGACACTATATGTGATTCCTTGCAGGAGATTGCTGCGGAGAGTGGAATAATTTTCTAATGGATCGTCGATAAAAATTGGGTTGGGATGGTTGATGACTTCTGCTTCAGTCCAACCAAACATCTGTTCGGCGGCAGGATTCCAAATTTTGACGTACCCTTCTATATCCAGCGTGAAGATAGCGCGAGGAGAGGCGCTAATCAGGGTTTTTAGGGTGTGGTTGGTGTGGCGCAGTTCTACTTCGGTGCGCTGTCGTTCGCCAATTTCGTCTCGTAGAGCGACGTTGGCTTCAGCTAATTCTTCGGTACGTTGTTGGACGCGCTGTTCTAGTTCGGCGTTGAGTTGTTGAAGCTGTTGGTATAATTCTGACTGTTGAATGGCGATCGCCACCTGCGTCGCTAGTTGCTGCATTAACTCCAATTCCCAGGTTTCCCAGATGCGGGGGCGATCGCACTGGTGAGCAATCAATAACCCCCAAAGATAGGGTACAGAAGGATTCCCCTCAACCTGCCGATTTTCTTGGACGATGGGGACAACCAATTTTGCTATGACTCCAAATTGTTGGAGAAAATCAGTCAGACAAGTTTCGAGATCGGCTTCTTCAATATTTTCTATGAGGCGGGTTTTTCCCAGAGAATAAGCCTCATGGTACTCGCTGGGAAACACTTCTGGTGGAAAGGATGTTCCTAAAATGACGGGGTAAGGGGGTAAAACGGCTTCGTTAATGGCGCTGCCCGTTCCGTCTGGCCACAGGCGGTAAATGAGAACGCGATCGGCTTCCAGAAAGCGTTGCACATCTGCTACCGTGGTTTCTAGCACGTGGTCTAAATCCAGGGATTGTCGGATGTGTTGAGCAATTTGATTGACTAACCGTTCGCGATCGGTTTGTTGGCGCAGCACCCCTTCGGCTGTTTGTCGTCGGGCTACTTCCTGTTTGAAGCAGGGGCAAATTACTACCACAACTAAAACGCCGATCGCAACTAGAAAAATGTTACTTAGCATAGAAAATGGTTGGATAATTCCTATGAAAATCAGGATGCCACCAACAGACAACAACAATGCTACAACCATGCTAACCAGTATCAGCCAGATCAAGAGCTTGGATCGAACCTAGTCTGGAAACTACCATATTTAAACCAGTATTGCTTGAGGTTGTGACAAGGCGTATGCAAACTGGCTTTGGCACGATATAGAATGACTTGACGGTGATCGCCCATCCAAATTTTGTCGATCGGCTGAACCGAGATTAATGTTCCTCCTAAAGCCGTAATCGACTCGGTAAATCGCTCAATAGCGCTATAGTCTATAGTTTCAAAGATGTAAAAATTGCCAGAACAAATTAAATGACGGCTGCGAATCCAGCATTGCAACTTTTTTTGGGCTTGTGGTGGCAACATTCTAATATGATTGAGTATCAATACTTCGGACAGTTTTAGGTGCTAATCGAGTACATGAAACCTAGGCTGGATCTATTGTGAACTATTTTTTCCAAGTTTGTTTTTAATGGCAACGCAGAAAAAAATTTAAAAATTGCAGGGCTGGTACTGTCAAACTTACAGAGGCTTTAAACAAACTGTCTTAAGTATTGGAGTATAGAGAATCATGGTCGATCGCAAAAACGTGATGAGGATTTCAAATTAAATTTTCTCCAGCTAGTTTATTAATAGAGTTGGCATTCTCCCGAATCGGGCATCCTCCAATTCGGGAGATACTTAATATTCTCAAAATGAGGGAATACCAGTTATCCCAAATTATACAGTAATAACAGTAGGTTGATTGTAGAATATCGACCCAAAGATGTAGATTGTACAATTATTTTGAGAAACTGATATAATCTCAATTTCTATCCAATTGTTGCTAGAAATTTAGAGATAGCTGAATCTAATTAGAGAAGCCAGAAAAACCCTCTAAATATGACTTAAATCCATCTATTAAACTTCTTGTTTTTGTTGGATTTAGAGAATCTCAGTGATGCTGACAATTTTGCCAGAGGTGCGATTGATCCGCTGAATTTGCGGAGTCATATTGTCTCCTGCCACAATGTATGTCGTGTTACTGAGGCGCCGAGGTCGATCGAATTTAGACCCTGTTACCACAATTTTGAACATCTTTTCGGTTGCGACATAAGCGCCTCCTCGACTGGTTGAGGGCTTGATGACGTTAGCGCTGTTGGTAGCAACGGCGTAGACTAACTGAGAAGCTTTGACGGCACTGTCGATTTGAGCAAAACCCCGATCGAGCAGCGACATCCGATTGTAACCTACTTGCTTGGTATTTGCTTCGCTGCTTCTGCCTCGGTAATAGGGAACAACGTTTTCACCAAAAGCGGTTTGATACTCGTCGCTGTCGAGATATGAGTCAATTTCGGCATCGTAGCCTTGCTCAACACAGCGGATAATGTGTTCAGAAATTTCAGTTTGATCTTGCGGTGCACGACCTAGCAGGTGCAGGAAATTGAGTTCGACAAATCGATAGGGAGCGCACTTTTGAAAATAGCGAGTGCTATAGAAATCAGATTTAGCAACCAATCGCACAAATTCACGCACGGAGATGCTGCGATCGCACAATTGAGATTCCGCAGTTACCAAGCGCTCGCTTTCCATCACGTGGGGATTGCCCAAAACCTGCTTGTAGACGGCGCGAATCACAGCTTGCACCTCATCTACACCGCTGGTTGGCCACAGTTCACATTTTGTCGAATCTGCCATTGCAATTAATCTCCTTTACAGATAATAGTTGGTAGTAGCTGAAATCTTGCACCACTGTCAATAACAGGCAAGATGCCTGTTCCACAAAGAGTGGATTTCTTGTGGAACAGGCATCTTGCCTGTTCGTAAAATGTTAATTGAGAATGGTTCAATATGTCAGTAATACACCGCTTATATCAATTCCAGTTGTACCGGAATGATTGTTGATTTTTGATAATTGATTGTTGATTGTTGATTGAAGCAAAGCTCCGAATTCTCATTACAAGCCCCGAATAATTCTTCAATCTAAAATCTAAAATCTAAAATCTAAAATCTAAAATTGATCGACTTTCAACTAGACAGGGGTGATACTAGCGATCGTCCCACCTTGTTTGTGAATCCGTTGATAGGTTTCGGATAGCTCGTTAAACGACACCAGGTAAACTTGGTTGCTGCGGCGAAACTTGGAAATCCGATTCACCACATTGGCGCGATAGCCGGTAACTTCAATGCGATAGACTTTTCCGTTTTCATCCGATCCAGCGCCATGACGAGTCCGAGCGCTACCGGATGGATTGCGGAATGTCGATCCGCTGCTGGCTGGAGAAATTACGGCGGTTGGCGTGCCCTGAATTACTAGGGAATTCAAACGCGGACTCTTACCAGCCAGATTTCCCTTCAAGCTGCTGCTACAAGCACCTCGCACCAACTCGAAGGTATGGGTAAACTGCACCATGCTTTGACAAGCTTCGGTTTTGTATCCCCGGATGTAGGGAACAATGTCATCTCCAAAAGTATTCTGGTATTCATCGCTATCGAGATAAGAATCGATCTCAGCCTCAAAGCCCTTGGTATCCAGAATGGTACTTTTGCTCCGCATTTCTTCGAGATCCAGCGGAGGGCGACCAAGTAGATGTCTGAAGTTGAGTTCGATCGCCCGATAGCGAGCACAACTATCGAAAAATCGCGATCGATACAAGTCAGACTTTGCAACCCGACGCACAAACTCCCGTACCGTCAGTTCATCGCGTTTAAACTGCGACTCACAAACGGTGAGGCGTTCGCTCTCCATGACGTAGGCATTTCCCAAAACTTGTCGGTATACTGCCTGAATGATGGTTTCAAGGTCTTCATTGGAGTTACCTGTAACCCGCTCTATTGGTGGGGTTTCATCAAACAGGCTCACTCCCAATCTTGAAGCTGGTCCAAAAGCCATTTAACACTAATCTCCCAAATTAACTATCAAGTGGGTGGGAGAATTGACCCCATCCAAGTGCCGATCCCACCTACAATTACATATAACAAGTAAAGAAATGAGTCAGAAAATGGTAAAGAAATCGGAAAGATTCTCAATAAGTAATAAATCGTGATTTTTGGCAATATTTGTTAAGAAAGCTTTGGCCAATGGTTTCTGAGCTTCCCTTGGGTCAAAACTTGTTGACATCTCGATCGCAAATCGGTAAAATTTGGGGCCCAAATGCGAATAAGATGTTGAGGAGCCAGCATGGCGATCGCCCTAGCCCTATTGGTATTAGAGCGCTCTGGTTCGCTAACTCAATCTTGTCTAAAAGTCAATAAGTGGCTTTGTACTTTCCCCCAGCCTCTTGATTATGAGGATTCTCTTGGTTGAAGACGATCTGCGCCTTGCAGAAACGTTGGCAGAAGCCTTGACAGACCAGCGCTATGTTGTTGATATAGTTACCGATGGGGAATCTGGATGGCATCAAGCAAAGATGCTCAACTATGATTTGCTGCTGCTAGATTTGATGTTACCAGAACTTGATGGAATTAGTCTCTGCCATCGATTGCGATCGCACGGCTATACTATGCCTGTCCTGATGATCACAGCCCGTGACACCCTCAGTGATGAAATTAATGGGCTTGATGCTGGGGCTGATGATTATGTAGTCAAACCCGTGGACTTGCAAAAACTATTTGCTCGGATTCGAGCCTTATTGCGTCGAGGTAGTAGCACTTCTGGGCCGATTTTAGAATGGGAAGAAATTCGCCTCAACCCCAGTACCTATGAAGTTAGCTATAGATACACCCCACTCCATCTCACGCCCAAAGAATACGCGCTTCTGGAACTTCTGTTGCGAAATGGTCGCCGTGTTCTCAGTCGAAGTGTCATGATCGAACACGTCTGGTCGTTGGAATCTCCTCCAGAAGAAAATACTGTCAAGGTTCACATCAGAGGTTTGCGTCAAAAACTCAAAGCTGCGGGAGCTGCTGAAGATTTAATTGAGACAGTTCACAGTATGGGCTATCGCCTGAAGCAATCAGATTCCCCTGTAAATGCGGTCAGTAACTCTAGGCTCAAGCCACTGAGCTTGTAAGAAATTGCCACCTATACTGATACAGCCTATTCCAGATTCATGAAGTACAGTAGCAGATATATTGTGTGCTGTTAATTTGTAGGGTGCGTCGCTCCGATATCTTGGATAATTTGCTGATTGACTGGTGGCGACGCACCTTACTTACGACAAGATTGTGTGTACCACATCTACATAGAATATGCTTTATTATTTCGGGTTGATTCGTCTTTGTATTTCATCTTCCTTCTTTCTTCCTTCTTGGTTCTTACTGCTGTCATACTTCGATTTTTACCCGATATTCTTAAAGTTTAGACTGCCGATTTTGCGAGCAAGTATTTAGCCCGATCGACCTCTTGTCCGCTGCCTTCTACGATTAGTAAAACACTGCCCTGAGAAATCTGCTGCTGATAGGCTTTAGCTTGCTCTGAAGTCAGCCCCAATCCAATTAAAGCTCCCATCAATCCACCCGCAGCCGTGCCAATTCCGCCACTCAACAGCGTAAAGCCGATCGCCCCAGACAGCAATACTTGACCCACACCGGGAAGGGCAAGGAGTCCCACTCCTAACAGTAGCCCGGTGGCACCCCCCACCAAATTGCCCAGAAACATTCCTTTTTTCAGACCAGTTGCAGTGCCTGCGATCGCTCCAAACGACTCTGAGGGAAGGTTTAAAGAATTTTGCTGTTCCTCGCACCTTTGCCCCAGCAAGAACACCTGCGCTAGCGGAAAGCCTGAAAACACCAGACAATCCAGAGCCTGTCCTGCGTCTTCACGGCTAGAAAAGGTTCCGAGGACTTGTCGCTGCTGGCTCAAAATCGTATTAAACATGGTTTATTTCTGATAAATTAATTATTTTCTGTATCTTTAACTACTATTTAACACATTTTTTGAAAAAGCAAGCATGAAAAAAGCTGATTGTCAGCAAAAGCTGACAAAAAAGAGATCGTGGCTGAACTTCAACCCGCGATCTCTTAGTCTGCGGAGGCAGACTTCGTATGACAAGAAGCGGTTTCAACCGCCGAATCATTCCAAATGATGCCGAATCATGCTAACTAACGGCGAGGCGCATACATAATCACCAAAACGCCCAGCAAAGCAATCCACCCTCCGAGTAAATCGTACTTATCAGGAGCAATGCGATCGACAATCCAGCCCCACAGAATTGACAACACAATAAACACACCCCCGTAAGCCGCATATGCTCGCCCAAAAGTAGCCGGTTGCAGCGTTGGCACCACTCCGTAAACCCCTAAAATAACCATCCCAATTACGGCTAACCAAGGGCTTTTGCCTTCGCGCAACCACAGCCAAAATAAATAGCCACCGCCAATTTCGCATACTCCAGCTAACACAAAAAGCAACAAAGATTGAATCATTATTTTTTCCAGGAATCGCTCAAAGTTGCAGGTTCTTCGATTGTCAAAGCAGCTTCGTTTTCTTCGCCTGTGCGAATGCGAACTGTTCGGCTTACCGGAATCACAAACAATTTGCCATCTCCGACAGTTCCTGTTTTCGCCGTTGTCACAATCGTATCGACAACCGCATCAACCATATCGTCGTTCACGACAATTTCAATTCTGACTTTCGGCAGAAAGTCAACCGTAAAAGGTTTGCCTTCCATATCTAAGAGTCCCAAAAAAGCAAGCGGTTTCCCTTTTTGCCGTCCGAATCCTTTTGCGCCTGTGACAGTCATTCCTTGAATACCAAGTTTGACTAAGGCTTCCTTGATGGAATCCAATTTAGCAGGCTGGATAATCGCAAGAACTAATTGCATAGATTTCAATTACCAAATATCTTGGGTATAGCATCCCCCGCCCTCAATCGGCAGCTAAGAGGGCGGGCACGGGGGCACCGCCCCTACCACAGGTCAACTGTTTAACTATGGAGATTTAGATGCAGAGGTGTTATCGCGCAGGGGATGATTAATATCCGACGGCAAAAACAGAGGTTTGCCTTTGATCAAGCTGTCTCCAATCAGGTAAGCAAATCCGGCAAAAAAGAAGGCAACAGAAATGCCGATCGCAGTCATAGAATTAGTTTTGGCATTACCAGTTCCAGTCAAACCGTAGTAAAAAATGCCACAAACCATAAGTAAATTCGTGACCAAACCCAAAACGGGAATCACAACAGTTTTGATTGGGTTGTGTTCCTCATCTAGCAAATGCTCTAGGGTAGCAACTAACGTTACTCCACAGGTAATTCCGTAGAGCATAAACGTGCCAATGTTAGACACTAACGTAACGATCGTCACGTTATCCACACTCTGCACCGCATAAGCCCCAATCAAAGCGGAAAGTCCAGTTAGAAAGTAAATTCCGATGTGAGGCGTATTGTAACGCCCGTGTAAAAAGCCGAATACGGCGGGTAATTCCCGATCGCTCCCCATGGCATAACTGATCCGAACACCCGTTGACAGCGACGATAGCGCTGTCCCGATCAATGCCATGACGACTGTGCTGGCGATCGTAATTTGCAGCAGAAATCCGTTACCAAATAGTAGCGTATCTCCCAAAATTTTCGCGATATCGCCGATCGGCGCACCCGACGATAATGCAGCGGCAAATCCCGTTACAGTTTTGCCATCAACAGTTGCAGTATATTGGTCGCCAATGAAAAAATTAGCCGCGAAATACTCGAAGAAATAACAGATACAAGCCTGAATAAATAAAGAGAGAATAACACCGCGAGGAATATCGCGCTGAGGATTAATGGCCTCACCAGCCATCGCTGTTGCCGATTCAAATCCGACAAGTAACAGAATTGCGATCGTCGCTTGGTAAATCAATCCCGATAAATCATGAGGCATCACAACGCTAAAAGCATTTGCGTGTTCATAATTCACATTCGGATGACCTAATCGGTAAACAATCATCAACAATCCCAGGAAGGTGAGAGAGCTAATTTGCACAATATTGATGATGATATTAATCAGCGTAGAACCGGTAACGCCCTGGAGGGCAATAAAGCCCACCAGCCCAGTGAAGATAAAGCAAATTAAGGTTTTGCTGAACCAATCTGCTGCAAAATCAGGGTTAAACAACTGCCCGATGTAAACGACAAGCGTTCCCATAAAGCTAATCATGATGCCGGGGTACACCCAGTAGTACAAATGTGCAGCCCAGCCGGTTACAAACTTTGCCAAACGCGCCAAACGAAAGTGTTTGTGTTCCTGTTTCGCTAAGATTGCTGCTTCTGCATAGTAATAGGAACTGCCGGCACCTGCTTCGGGGTAAGCTTTAGAAAGCGTTGCATAACAGCTTGCTGTCAGCAGGGCGATCGCAGTTGCTAGGGCGATCGCAGCCCACATATTTTTAGCAGAATCCGGCGGGGCTTGCAATTGGTAAGTCGTCCACAGAAAAGCGCCCGGTGCAATCAGCGCCATCGCGTTAATCGTAATGCCTACCAGTCCTAGGGTAGGCTTGAATTCTCCATTAGAGTTTGTCATGGGTTTTTTTTGAGCTTTGAAATTGTCGATCCCGTCCTAAGCCTGCGAAGGAATGAATCTGAGGCCACGGAGGAAATTGCTTTTGGTCATTGTGAGCTCTGAGATCGGGTGCATCTGGTTTTTGAAGAGGGCGAAGCATGACCGCATATAAGTTATTACTTATAATCCCATATTGACGGAGGTCATGCTATAGCCCATACAAACATATTTGCTTGCATTGAGATGCACCCGTGAGATCTGCGATCGTTTGGATTTAACTTCTTGTTTAAACGGGAATAGTTTATAAATCCGTATATAAAAATACAATAGATGCCTATAAGTCCGATCGGGACTTAAAAAATTTTCAAGCCCAAACATAGCTTAAATGGTTCTCCTGAGTTTGTAGTGATAAGCAAACCGCATATCCTTGACGAAGAGGGGAGCACAGAATCGCGAACAATTGTGCCTAATACCGTATCCACCATAAACCCAGGAGAGCCGCTTAAACCTGCTGTGAGTCAAATCCGGTAGCATCGGAATTATTAGCTGAAATCAGGAGACGGCTTGGCCTTAATCCCTACAGTATTATTTTTAGTAGGGACTAAGGCCAAGCCGTCTCCTCTATATCATTCCGGTGCAGCCGAAATTGATATGAGCCGTGTCCCTACAGTATTATTTTTAGTAGGGACTAAGGCCAAGCCGTCTCCTCTATATCATTCCGGTGCAGCCGGAATTGATATGAGTCAAATACGTGACCATTAGACTTCTCCGAAAAAGCCTGTCAAGAACAGGCATCTTGCCTGTTCCACAAGAATTATGGGAGATATCTATTATCTTGCAGCCAACCGACAAATCGATTCAGATATAGCTCTTCTAAAAGCTATAGCAGTTGACAGTTACAAAGTACCGCTCGTAAAAACATGGACAAAGCTACCCAAAAGTAGTCAATGTTAGACATCTACGTTAGTAATTTTAGTCCACAGTCCTAAAACTACAGGAATAA